>JAWOHJ010000045.1:0-21293 GCA_046485225.1 Lutibacter sp.
ATAATTTGCTGTAAAGGCTGTAACCTAAAACACTGCAAAGAATTAACAACAGACTAAAAATTAACAGAAAAAGTTTTTTAGAATTCATTGGGGTTTTTTATTAATTGATATTGAATTTCATCTTTATAGGAATTATTGGCATAAATCCAATCCTTTTTAATGCCGATCTTTTTAAAATTAAATTTTTCAAAAAGATTGATGCTTTTTTCGTTTTCAGCTGTAATATTTGCAAAAACTTGATGAACGTTTAAATACAAAAATGCATAATCGATAACCATTTCTAATGCTTCAGAACCGTAGCCTTTGCCTTGATATTGAGGAATTATTAAAATGCCGACGCCAACCCTGTTGTGTTGCGGATTAAAATCGAACAAATCAATCATTCCCACAGGAATATTTTGCGTATTGCAAATTACAAATCGGTATTGTTTGGCTTCATAGATATCCTGATGCGCATTTTCAATATATTTTTGGAGGATATATTTTGAATAAGGAATTTGCGTACCGCTAATTTCCCAAAAAGATTCATCATTTTCCGCAGAAAACAAAAAATCAAGATCTTCTGGTTCTAACGCACGCAGGGTGCTATTTTTGCTGTGTAAAGTTGCCATTATACATTGATATTTCCTTCGAAAACAAATTGGGCAGGACCTTTTAAAAATACATTTTTATAGCAATTACCTTCTTTTTTAAAGGAAACTTCCAAGTTACCGCCTAAAACTTCAATAAAAATTCTTTCTTCAGCAGTTCTGTCTGTTTTATTGGCCGCAATGGCAACTGCAGTAACTCCGGTGCCGCAAGCCAAAGTTTCATCTTCCACGCCACGCTCGTAAGTTCTCACCTTAAAAGAATTATCCGAGATTTGTTCCACAAAATTAACGTTTGTCCCTTCTTCAAAATAAGGAGCGCCATACCTGATTTTTGCACCAATCTCAGCAACATTTAGCGGCGCAACAGCATTGCAAAATTTCACATGGTGCGGAGATCCTGTATTTAAAAAGGTGTGTGTATCGTAAATTTCAATATTTTCAATATCAGACATTTGCAGGTTTATCAAGTCATTTTCAATTTTGGCGTAATGTATTCCGTCTGTGGCTTCAAAAGTAGTTTCGTCACCAATAATAACCAGTTTTTTGGCAAAAGCCACAATACATCTTCCGCCATTGCCGCACATACTTCCTTCCTTTCCATCTGCATTGTAATAAATCATGGTAAAATCTTGGTTTTCGGAAGATTCCAGTAAAATCAATCCATCAGCGCCAATGCCAAACCTTCTGTCACATAATTTGTGAATGAGACTGACATCGCTTTTAGGGAAAAACAGCGTTCTGTTATCGACCATAATAAAGTCGTTTCCCGCGCCCTGATATTTGTAAAAATGAATTTCCATGGTTGCAAATGTACTAAATTCAGAATGGTTTTATCCATAAAATTTTTGTGAAAAATTATGATGTTAAAATCCGTTAAAACTGCGTTAACAAACAGTTAAATGGGTTTTTTAAAAATAATAAATTGTTAATTTTGTGAAATAAACTTAAATAAATTGGATGATGAAAAAAATAGCAAGCATGATCTTGATTTCAGCTTTGGGAGGTGCCATTACTTTGGGTACTTATGTCTTATTTTTTGACAAGCAGCAGATTCAAATAGAAAAGAAGGTCGATGCTGGATTAAATACCATACCTGCAAATTATAGCAACGCGATGTATACATCCGCAGAAAATACTGATTTTACAGTTGCTGCAGAAAAGACGCTGAATGCTGTGGTTCACGTAAAAAACACGATGTACAAAACTGTAAAAGATCCTTTTGCGGAGTATTTTTACGGGGAAGGTTATGGAACTAGGCAATATTCACAAATAGGAACGGGAAGCGGTGTTATTATTGCCGCAGACGGTTATATTGTCACGAACAATCATGTCATAAAAAATGCTACAGATATTGAGGTTACTATGGATAATAAACGGACTTATAAAGCCAAGTTAATTGGTGCCGATCCTTCCAATGATATTGCACTGCTCAAAATTGAAGCAAAAAATTTGTCTTATATCACACTTGGTGACTCCGATAATGTTAAGGTTGGCGAATGGGTTTTGGCGGTTGGGAATCCATATAATTTAACATCTACCGTTACCGCAGGAATCATTAGCGCCAAAGGAAGGGATTTAGACGGCACAACCAATATAGATTCATTTTTGCAAACTGATGCTGCCGTAAATGCAGGAAACAGTGGTGGTGCTTTGGTGAATATTCGTGGTGAATTGATTGGGATTAACACCGCTATTTCTTCTATGACAGGTTCGTTTATAGGCTATTCTTTCGCGATTCCTTCTAATATTGTTAAAAAAGTGGTTGAGGATTTGATGGAATTCGGGAATGTGCAAAAGGCAATTTTGGGTGTAAACGGCGTTGAATTAAATAGTGAACTCGCCGACAGATTAAATATTGATAACACCAGCGGATTTTATATTTCCAACGTGATTGAAAATTCAGGTGCACAAAAAGCCGGATTAAAAGTGAACGATGTTATTGTGAAGTTGGACCAAGTGAAAATAGCTACATTTGCCGATTTAAATGGCTACATAAGCACAAAAAGACCTAATGACGTGGTGACTGTCACTTTTTTAAGAAACGGAAAGCTGCGTGATGTGAAGGTAACTTTAATAGAATACGAAATCACTAAAGTAGTAGCATTGGGATTGGATTTGGAAAATTTAACTTCGGCCGAATTAAAAAAACTTAATATTGCAAACGGTGTTAGGATTACAGAAATCACCAATAAAGAATTGGCTGGTTATGGCGTTAAAAAGGGCTATGTCATTACTTCTATTGATGGCAATAAAGTATATACCATTTATGACGTAAACAATATGATTGCCAATAAATCGAGCGGAGAAGTGATGCGCATAGAAATGCGTAATTTAAAAGGTGAACAGGAACGCTATATATTTAGGTAAAAAGGAGGACGGATTTCGATTGCTTTCGGGACCAAAGTATTTATATTAAAGAAAAGCTGCTTTTTAGGCAGCTTTTCTTTTGGTTTTATACGATAATTTTTTATGGACAAATGTGTTGCGAAATCGTTTGAAATGGATACTTTTGCTGAAAATTTAAACAAAACAATTTTCAGATGTCATTTAACGAACTTTACGAAAAAGAACTTGCTTTTCAGGCCGAAAGAAGAAGAGCAGCGGTTGAATTAATTAGAATTATCAGCGATTTATGGTATGATGATACCATAGAATTGGTTTTGTTCAGAAATCAATTAAATGATCGAAATGTTAGTGAAATTATAAGTCTGGTTGATTATGCCAGCGATTTTGTGGAAAAACCAATCTCAATTTTTGACGCAGTTGAAATTGCACATGAAATTAAAAATCAAAAATTACCGCCTTCAAAATTGGACATCGGCAAATTGGTGTATGAGTTTCATTTAGACAATAAACCGAAATCTGTAAAAGATTTTGTTGAAGACAAATTAAAAGAAGCTAAAAATTCAGGAGAAATTGAACCAAAAGACGTTGTGCTTTATGGATTTGGACGCATTGGACGTTTGTTGGCCCGAGAATTAATGGCACGCACCGGAAAAGGAAATTTAATGCGATTGAGAGCCATTGTGACACGCGGTGAAATTAATGAATCCATATTGGAAAAAAGGGCTTCTTTATTACGAAATGATTCGGTTCATGGTGATTTTCACGGTACGGTAACTGTTGATGCTGATAAAAACGCCTTAATTATTAACGGATTAACAGTGAATGTTATTTCCGCAAACACACCCGAAGAAATTGATTATACCGCCTATGGAATTTTTGATGCATTGGTTATCGACAATACCGGCGCTTTTAGGGATAGAGAGGCGTTGGGTCGGCATTTAAAATCGAAAGGTGTTTCAAAAGTGTTGTTAACGGCGCCGGGAAAAGGTGTTCCAAATATTGTTCACGGCGTAAATCATTTGGAGTACAATCCAAACGAAGTCGACATTTTTTCAGCCGCTTCTTGCACCACAAATGCCATTACGCCGGTTTTAAAAGTTATTGAAGACAATTTTGGCGTAGAATATGGCCATTTGGAAACCATACATGCTTACACAAACGACCAGAATTTGGTTGACAATATGCACAAGAAATACCGAAGAGGCAGAGCAGCAGCCTTAAATATGGTGATTACCGAAACTGGCGCAGGAAGTGCCGTTTCCAAAGCATTGCCTTCCTTTGAGGGAAAATTAACCTCAAATGCCATTCGTGTTCCGGTTCCTAATGGTTCATTGGCCATTTTAAATTTGAGATTGGTAAATGCGGCAAGCAAAGAAACTATTAATGGAATGATGAAAAAATATGCGTTGGAAGGCGATTTGGTGGAACAAATTAAATATTCTTTAAGCAACGAATTGGTTTCTTCTGATATTGTGGGAACAGCCGCACCGGCAATTTTTGACAGTTATGCAACCATTTCAAGCAACGACGGTAAAAATGTGATTTTATATGTTTGGTACGACAATGAATTTGGATACACACACCAAGTAATCAGGTTGGCACGTTATATTTCAAAAGTGAGGCGATTTAATTATTATTAAAAACCAATAAATACTAATAGCATAGTTTTAGTTGGAGCTATAAACAAAAAAAGGATGTTTTTAAAACATCCTTTTTTTTGTTTAATTATAAAAATGTTATGTAAAAATAATTTGTGTTCTGTCACCATCACACAGCTCATAAAATTCACCAATGGTAATAATATCTTTTACCTCATCCGATAAATCCTTTTTAGTTAATTTAAACATATCAACAGCAAGCTTACAAGCATAAATATTGCCACCACCTGCTGTAATCATTTCTAAAAATTCATCTACTGGAGGCATATCTAAAGCTTCCATTTGTTTTCGCATCATACTTGATACAGCCGATTCTACACCCGGCAATCCTCCAAGCATAGTTGGAAATGGCAATCCGCCCGGCATTCTCATCGCTGGGTTCCCGGTTGTTGCTGTATGCAAATTATTCATAGTCTTCTTTGTGATTCCATCAAGGCCAAAGAAAGTAAAAAATAAATTTAATTCAATGCCTTCCATGACGGCTCCATTTGCCATAACTAATGATGCATATACATCTTCTAAATTTCCTTTAGCGCATATAAGGCAAACTTTTTCTAATGGTTTTTTTTCTTTTGTTTCCATTTATATAATTTTAAACTAGATACAGCTAGTTGGTTTAGGTATTCCTGCAATTTTTGAAGAGAATTTTAAGGGTCCTTTTGGGAACAATTCGTATAATTCTTTAATAGTAACAATACCCGCTTTACCAACGCTTCTGATGGTTAAAGCTTCTTTAGCGATTGTTTTTTCGCGTAAATAATTGAGAACTTCAAAGTGTTTGTCTGTTAATTCAATATTTAATTCTTTTGCAATTTCTATTGCAATTTCTTTGTTCCACTGAGTCATATCTTCTAAGTATCCGTCTTCTGTGACTTTTACTTCAACTCCTGCGATTGTTTTTACTGCCATAATATTTATTTTTTATCGTTTATATTTAATTTTTTTCTGGTTTTATGTCGAAAACTTTTCCTTTAAAACTCATATTTCTTGATACAAAAGGAATCGCGATTCCTTTTAAAAGCATATTCCAATAAATCCATCTAAAGGCAAGTTTTCCCCAATGATTTAAAACACTTTCTTTTAAAAGTGACATAGGACCTATTTTTGCGAAAGGAAATTTTCCATGAACAGGTTCTGTTACATAATTAAAGTCGATGAGCAACGCTTTGTTGTTTCCCGTTTCAATAAAACAGTTTGCGTGGCCGTCAAATTCTTTTTTTAATGGATAGCCATCAATATATAATACAATATTGTCTGTCAGTGTTTCTGCTTGAAAATGGGCAACTGAGCCAGCTTTGGATGCAGGAACATTTGTTGCATCGCCAATTACAAAAATATTTTCATGGGCTTTTGACTGTAAAGTGTTATGATCAGTAGGAACAAAATTTAAATCATCTCCCAAACCCGATTTTTCTATAACTTCATCTCCTTTATTTGTTGGGATGGTTACCAATAAATCAAAAGGAATTCTTCTGCCTTCATAATCCACAATTTCTTTGGTGTCATTATCTACGTGTTCTATGGCAAAATCTGTTTCAATTTTTATTCCTTTCTCTTGTAAAAGGTAATTCAATGCCGTTGTGCAGGTTGGTTTTGTAAAAGCACCTGAAAGCGGTGTTACATAAGTAATTTCAACTTTGTCCCGCATTCCTTTGTCGCGGAAATAAGAATCGGCCAAAAATGAAAATTCTAAAGGCGCAACCGGACATTTAATAGGCATTTCGGTAATATGAACCAATAATTTTCCGCCTTGCCAATTTCTTAATTTTTCTCTTAAAGCCAAAGAGCCTTCATAAGTGTAAAAATCGAAGATGTCTTTTTTCCAAAGCGGGCCAATTAATCCGTTGGTTTCTTCTGGTGCAATTTTACAGCCTGTTGCAATAATTAAAACATCATAATTTAAAGTTTCACCTTCCAGTTCAACCTTGTTTTCTTCAGGAATGATTTTCTCTATTTTTTTCTGAATATAGTTGACATCCTTAGGAATAAATTTTTTACCAACTTTTTTTACTTGATCTTCATCATAAATATCAAAAGGAAGAAATAAAAATCCAGGTTGGTAATAATGAGTTTTGAATTGATCAACGATGGTAATGTTCCATTTGTTAAGATAAAGTTTTGGCCTAAGATGGTTGGCCATCATTGTGCCCGCTGTGCCTGCGCCTAAAATTACTAAGTTTTTCATTTTTAGTCTTTTAATTTTATTATTGTTTAAATGTTTCTAATTTTAATGTAAAGTTACTTAAGTAGCTTAACGCTATTTATGATAATTATCAGTATCGTAAGTAACATTGGTTACCATTAAAGTTAAGAAAAGTTGAGGAAAGTGAATGTGTTTATAAGTAAAAAAATATGATTAATTTAGCCAGGAAATTAAAGAATATGTCTGACAACATCGAAGAAAAAATAAAACAGCTAAGCGCAGAATTAAACCAGCACAATTACAATTATTATGTGCTGGACAAACCAACCATCTCCGATTTTGATTTTGATTTAAAATTGAAGGAACTGGAAAAGCTGGAAACTGAAAATCCGCAATTTTTCGACCCAAATTCCCCAACCCAACGTGTTGGAGGCGAAATTATCAAAAGTTTTAATACCGTTGTTCATAAAAACAGGATGTATTCTTTGGATAATTCCTATTCAAAAGAAGATATTTTAGACTGGGAAAAGCGGATTAAAAAAGTCATTGGTTCAGATGATGTGGAGTATGTTTGTGAATTAAAATATGATGGAGCTTCCATTAATTTAACTTACAGCAATGGCGTTTTGCAAAATGCGGTAACCCGAGGCGACGGTTATGAGGGCGATGATGTCACCGCCAATATTAAAACAATTCGATCAATTCCGCTTGTCTTAAAGGATAACCTGATTGATAATTTTGAAATTCGGGGTGAAATAATTTTACCGCTCGACGGATTCAATAAAATGAATGAAGACCGAATTGACATTGGTGAAGAACCTTTCAGCAATCCGAGAAATACGGCAAGCGGCAGTTTAAAATTGCAGGACAGCGCAGAAGTTGCCAAACGCCCGCTGGATTGTTTGTTGTATCAAATTGTTGCGAATAAAAATTCCAACAAAACGCATTTTGACACGCTGGCAACGGCTAAAAAAATGGGTTTTAAAATTCCAAATACACTCACAGTCTGTTCAAATATTGATGAAGTATTTTCCTTTATTGAAAATTGGGACACCAAACGTTACAAATTGCCTTATGAAACCGATGGCGTTGTGATAAAAGTGAACAGTTTGGCACAACAGGATGAATTGGGATATACCGCAAAATCGCCTCGATGGGCGATTGCTTATAAATATAAAGCGGAACAAGTTTCCACAATTTTAAAGGAAATTACCTATCAGGTTGGCCGAACAGGCGCCATAACGCCTGTGGCAAATTTGGCACCGGTGCAGTTGGCCGGTACCATTGTTAAAAGAGCATCTTTGCACAATGCCGATCAAATTGAAAAACTGGATATCAGAATAGGCGATACCGTTTATGTGGAAAAAGGCGGAGAAATTATTCCTAAAATTATTGGGGTTGATTTAAGCAAAAGACCGCAAGATTCCGAACCTACAAAATACATTACGCACTGTCCGGATTGCCATACCGAGTTGATAAGGGCAGCGGGTGACGCTAAACATTATTGTCCGAATGAATATGGCTGTCCAACCCAAATTACCGGCCGAATTCAGCATTTTATCAGCAGAAAAGCGATGAATATTGACGGTTTGGGTGCGGAAACAATTCAATTGTTATATAAGGAAGGATTGGTTCACAGTTATGCTGATTTATATGATTTAAGGGAAGCACAAATTATTCCTTTGGAACGCATGGCCGAAAAATCTGCACAAAATATTATTTCCGGCATAGAAAAATCGAAAGCTATGCCTTTTGAAAAAGTGCTGTTTGCCTTGGGTATTCGGTTTGTTGGAGAAACCGTGGCGAAGAAGTTGGCAAAGCATTTTAAATCTATTGACAATTTATTGCAGGCATCTTTTGAAGAATTGATTTCTGTGGATGAAATAGGCGATATCATTGCCAAAAGCATCATTAATTTTTCAAATAATTTAATCAATATTCAATTGATAGACCGATTAAAAAAATACGGTGTACAACTGGAGGTAACTGCAGAATCACAAATAGGAAAAACGGCTATTTTACAAGGAAAAACTTTTGTGGTATCTGGCGTATTTACACATTTTGAAAGAAACGACCTGAAAAAATCCATAGAAGACAATGGAGGCAAAGTGGCAAGTTCCATTTCCAAGAAAACGGATTTTGTTGTTGCAGGCGAAAATATGGGTCCGAGCAAGCGCGAAAAGGCGGAAGATTTGGGTATTCCAATTATTTCGGAAACTGATTATTTAAATATGATTGGCTGATATTAAGAAAACGAGTATCAAAAATGCATTAGGGATTGTAGCCCTTCGGCTCCGCTCAGGGTAAATTCATCCCAGCGTTGCGAGGTTGTTACGGAATATGTTCAACAGATTGCCGCGCTCCGCTCGCAACGACCGCTTTTTTAAGCGGGAATGCCCAAATACTAAAATGAGCGGTTTTAAATCGAAATTTAAATATTTTCGATAATAATTCTGTTGCGGCGAATGATAATTTTTCCTTCGTTTTCAAGAATTTTAAGCAATCGAGAAACCACAACGCGTGAGGTGTTCATATCATCTGCTATTTCCTGGTGTGTGATAATCAACGTATTGTCTTGCATTATTTTAACCTTATCGGTTAAATACTTGTGTAAACGGTCATCCAGTTTCATAAACGCCAAACTGTCTATAGATTCAACCATTTCAATTAACCGCATATGGTAACTGTCGATGATAAAATGACGCCAAGATTTGTACTTAACCAACCAATCGTCTATTTTAGAAACAGGCACGAAGATGCCTTCGGTTTCTTTTTCTGCAATTCCACGGAACATGCTTCTGCTTTTGTTAATGCAATTTATGAAAGAAATGGCGCAGGTATCGCCTCTTTCCAAGAAGTATAAAGCGATATCTTCGCCGTTTTTATCTTCGCGAATAATTTTTACGGCGCCTTTTAAAAACAATGGTACATGCGTCATATTGTCGCCAATGTCAATTAACGTTTCGCCGCTCGCAAGAGTTCTATATATTCCTAAATCAACAATTTCATCAATCAATTCTTTTTCAAAAATTTCAGCGTAATAATCTTCCAGTTTGGCTCTTAACAGTAATTTATCCGTATTCATCATAATCAATATAAATGAAATTAATAGACAAAGGAAAGCAATATTAATGAAAAAACTCCTGATTTAAATCAGGAGTTTTTAAAATTCAAACACTTATTTATTAAACTAGAATTTAACTTGTAATTGTACCAATAAAGCATCATTGTCAACGCTAAGTCCTGTTTCAATTTTATTTTGGTAATTTACCTGTAATCTTGTATTGTCATTAAAGAAATAATTTACGCCTAAGGTCATCATTTCTTGGTATCCAACTTTTTTAATGTCTAAATCCTGATCAAAATATTCATACTTAAATACTGGCTGAATCTGCTTATTTACATCATAAGAAGCCATAACGTAAGCGCCAGCTCTTTTTGCTCCTAATTCCAAAGGTGTTGATCCGCAACCACCGTCGGCAGCTCTGTTATAATCGCCTTCATCATAAATATATTCTCCCTGAACTTTAAAATTGCTGTAATTAAAAACTACCTCAGCGCCATAAGTAGTACGATCATTATCATTGTTATTTGGATAGCCATATCTATAGCTTCCGCCAACAGTCATAAAATCAAATAATTTATAGGAAGCACGACCAATAATGTCTTTTTTGGTATTGTTATCTTTAACTCCTAAACCACGGCCATTCATTAACGCTACAGAATAACGGAACTTTGTTTTGTCGCTTCCGCCCAACATCATTAGGCCCATATCTCTTTGAGGTGCCACAATTTGATCCGATACAATAGCGCGATCAATAGTGGTCAGGTTATTACAAGCAGTACTTACTTCCAATCCGAATGGTTGTTTAAATGACCCAACCGAGAATTTTGTCCATTCTAATTTGTCATAAGATATAAATGCATCCATTAAATAAACATTTCCGTCGGACGAAATAAAATCGCTGGTTTCAATCATAGCATAATAAGAAAATGAACGATTTACCCTTCCGCGAACCCCAAAACGGGCTCTTTTAAATTTAAATGTATTTTCTCCCGGATCGGTAAAATAGGTGTCGTACTGAGGCTGGAAATACCCAAAGAACGTTGTGCTGCTTGTTTTTGGCACGCCATCGCCTCCTGCAACAGGTAAATCGCCTTCGCAGCCTTGGGCAAAAGCTGTGTTAAATTGAAATAGAAATAATGCGGCAAATAAGATAATTATTTTTGTTTTCATGTTTATTTTGGATTTAATTGAAAGCCCTAAAAATTCACTTACTTATTGATATATAAAACGTTATTGAAAATTTCAAGTATGTTTTACACATTTTTAGGGCTTAATTTGTTTTATTTGGTTAATTATTAATTGGTTGCGAAAGGTAAATTTTTTGGCAGGTTTGGTGCAACTCCCCACTGGTTTGAAGTCCAGGCAGAGTTTGTGTTGTACAATCCGTTCACACCAAAAGATAAGCTATAAGCATCATATCCCATAACTCTCAAGCAGGCTGTAATAACTGCAGATGTTTGTCCGGTATAACAATAAGTCACTACTTTTGCAGAAGGATCTAGTGCTAAATAACTATTGTCTGCCAATGTAAGCGGGTTAATTCTGTAGGCATTTTTAATGTGCCCGAATGCCGAATAATCAGCCGCGCTGAAGTAGTTATTCACAAAATAATTATTAGGTGTATTTAATACATCGGTTCCAGAAACGGTTTTAAAACCTTCCGCAACAACTGCCTCGACCCGACTTTTAAAGATTGCTGCGCCATCTGTTGATAAAGTTGAAATCACAGGATTTGTAAAAACCAAATTTGATGGAGCTGAATCATAGGTCCAGTTTGCGTGACCTTTAGCGATTTCAACACCAATTTTACCATTCCATGAGCCTGCGGTTGTTGAATTCCAACCAGACATTCCCCATTTTAAGGCTTGCGTATTTTTATAACCATACATACGTAATAATGCTGTTCCATAACAAGCTGTTTGTCCGGTATAACAAACCACTAAAATTGGTTTTGCTCCGGCCAATGGTCCTTCAGCCAAAATATTGGCGAAAGCAACGTTTTTTGCTCCTGTGATATGTTTTGCGGCAAAGTCAGCGGCACTTCTTATGTCAACGATGTAATATTTATTTAAAAATGTTTGCAAATCTGCCTCTGCTGGTGCTCCTTGAACAAAGCTTACGCCATCCGGTGATGTTAAAATTTTAGTAATGTCCAGGTTATTGGCTAACATATGGTCTTTCAAAAGGGTAAATGCAGGCGCCGTATTTGCGGCAACATCATCCCCTTTGTCACAAGATGTTAAAAAAAGTGTAGGAATTAATAAAAGTCCTATAAGTATTAATGATAGTTTTTTCATAATTTGTTTGTTTTGATTTCTAATGATTTGTTTTAATTATTCTACAATTGGGAAATTTTTAATTTCTTTAGCTGAAAAACCATCCCACCCTTTTTCAACCAAGATTTTATTCATAAAACTGTTGGAGCCGTAAGCCAAGTTTGAAACATCATAACCCAATAGGTGTAAATAAGCAACTACGTAAGCTGAATGTTGCCCTGTATTACAGTTAATCAATACTTTTTTGTCTGTTGGAAGCGTATAAAGGCTTGTTGCGGAAGAAAGGGAAGCTCTTGGCTCATATCTTACGGCACCTTCAATGTGACCCATATTATAATTTTCTTCGTTTACATAATTAACAATGAAAAAACTTGAAGGGCTTTTAAATACTGAATCTGCTTTAACAATAAATTCACTGTAAGGTTTGGCGAAAGCGTCTTTTAAACGTGCATTTAAAATTTCTTTTCCTTCAGTTTTGCCTGTTTTAAGCGTTGGAAAAGAAGTATTTGCAGGCTTTTCATTTGACATCGTTTGCAATTTGTCTGCAAAAATATCAGTTGAATTTTTTAACCACATTTTTTCAGCAAATTCAGATTTCCAGGCACTCATTCCCCATTTTAAACTATAGGCATTGTTATAACCTGCAAGTCTTAATAAACTTGCATAATATGCTGCGGCTTGCCCAGAGTAACATACAATTGTTATTTTATCGAAATTTGCAGGGGTGATTTTTTTTTCGAAATAATTCAGCAATTCTGCAGGGGCAACATTTACGGAATTTTTAATATGTCCATAGGCAAACCAACTTTCTGTTCGGGTATCAATAACCAAATACTTTTTATTGGTTAAATTGTCTTTGATCTCCTCTGCTAAAACGATAGCAGGCGCTTCAGTGTTTATAAAATTTCCGTTTTCTTCAAGATATTGAACCAGTAAACCAAACTCTGTTTTTGGTGTTTCTGCATTCCCTTGCGCATTACTTTTATAACCACTTAATAAAGTAGTTGTAATAAATAGTACTATAAAATATGATGAAATTTTTTTCATAATGATGTGTAATTTGTTAATATTATTTTCGTTTAAATTATACCTCAAAATTAATTGTGGGGGTAATTTATTTGTATGACATTTGTCATTCGTCATGTAATATATACTTGTTCTTTACAGTAACAAATGTTACATTTTTAGTCAATAAAAAGGGTGGTTTGTAAGGTAAAATTACAGGTAAGTAAACATGGTATTTTGAAGAAAAGCAGATGTGATTTGTTGAACAGAAAGTTGGCGTTTAAAAATTAGAATTTTAATAATAAAGCAAAAAAAAAGCTGTTAAAAACAGCTTTTTGTAATAAAATTAACAACCGCCTTCTGCGGGAGCTTTCTTTTTCTTTTCAACAGTAATTACCTTTTTTGGAGGCGCAGCCACCACTTTAACAATGGGTGCGGTATTTGCTTTTTTAATGGATTCATTGATAAAAGCGGTCACATCAGCTTCCGATTTTTCTATTTCACTATTTTGTGTGATCAGTTTATTTTGCAAATAGCTGTTTTCAATCGCCAACAACTTTATATTTTCGTAACCTAATTGATATAAAATAAGAAAAGGAGCATTCGGTTCTTGTGGATTATTTCCATATAAAACAGCCGTTTTATTATTCTCCTTTAATTCCTCGAAAACCTTTATATTGTCTTCACTTAAAATTTCGGCGGCGTAAACATTAATCGCATTTTCTAAATGTCCTTTATCAAATTCATATTGATTTCTGATGTCAACCAACACATAATCCGGATTATTAAGCTCATTTAAAGTAACCAGATAGTTTTCGCTGGTTATTCTTTCAAGCGTGCTTTTTGTATTAACTGCATAGGTATGTTTTGGTCTTTTATAAGTCAAAAGACCTATAATTACTGCCAGAATAAAAAGTACTGCAGCGATGGATATACGTTTGGTTTTTTCTAATTCTTTCATAAAAATATTTTATAAATTTAAAAATTAACAACCGCCTTCTGCAGGAGCTTTCTTTTTCTTTTCAATGGTGATAACTTTTTTTGGAGCCACCTTTTTTACAATTTTAGGAGCTTCCACTTTTACTTGTTCAGGATAAACCACACCAAAAAACATGCTGGCTGCTTTTCTTGTTGCATATAAATCAAAATCTGTGGCTGGCATATTATCAGCCGGCTTCAGTGGATTGATGATTGTTGCATACCACTCATTGATTCCACCTTTTAATACTCGCATGTTTTTATAACCCAGGCGGTTGCATAAAATCCAGGCTTGATCGGCATAAAAATGATCATTTGAAAAAAGCACCACATCAAACTGATTTTGATTTAAATAGTTTTTGGAATCTTCATCGAGTAATTTTACAAGCGGAATGTTAATGGCATTTGGAAGCGTATAACTTGCAAAACTTTTTTCATCTCTTACGTCAATTAATATGAACGAAGGATCCTGATTGATTAATATATGCGCTAATCGGTCTGTAGTCATATATCTTTCCGAACTGATGGTGTTGCTTAATAATTCTTCGGGCTTTATGCCTTCATGTTTTTGATATTTTGGCAATAAAACCAATCCGCCGGCAAGTAAAATTAAAATTGCCGCTAAAATCTTATATCTGAAAGCCAAAACTTTTGCTATCTTTTTTTTAACCATGGTATTATCTTTTATTAGTAAAATACTTTTTTAACTCTTTTTTGCACAAAATCAGCAACTACAAAAGCAACAATTGCAATAATAGAAAATATAAATACAAACCAATATGGATTGATACCCAAGGAATCTTCCAGTGTGATGTTGCCATAAAAATAACCTTCGTAAATTGGCTCGAAAAAGGTGTAGAGTTCAGAAAAAATAAAAACGCCAACCATAATGCCGCCCACATATACAATGGCATCTATTTTACCGATAGCAACGGCAGTTAAACTTGTGCCCGGACAAAATCCGCCGGCAACAAACCCAGCACCCATAATAATGCCGCCAATAAGTGCTCCCCATAAATAAGTTGGATGAACGTATAATTGATTGACATCTAAGTAGCCAAGGTAATCCATATAATAAACACCGATTACAGCAACCAATGCCGCGGTAAAAAACACTTTTAAAACGGCAAAATCATAGCCGTAAAAAACGCCGGCAAGTTTTCTGGAGGATGAAAATCCAGAGGCTTCCAAAACAAATCCGAAAGCAATACCGATTAATATGGCGATGATACTGTCCCATTCTGCTGGAATTACGCCGTTAGGAATTAAAGGTCCCATAATTTTTATTTTTTTTTAAATTAAATCCAGTTTTTTCTAAAGAAGTAAGCAAATGCGTAAGCCGATCCAAAAATGGCAAACATGGTGATAAAACCACCTGTTGAAAGCACTGCCATACCACTTAAGGCTGCGCCACTTGTACAACCGCGGGCAATTTGTGCTCCCAATCCAAATAAAAGGCCGCCGCCCAATGCAAAAATGAGTCTGCGTTTGCTGGTTATTTTTGGAGAGTGTTGCACCCTCCAGCCAATTCTTCCGTTTAATCCGCCAGATATAAATGCGCCAATTAATACGCCCAAGGCTTCAAATACCAGCCAGGTTTTCATTGGTGATTCGTCTTCAGATAAAAATTTGCTGTAATAGGCATTGTTTGCTGCATGCGTTGGTGCCACGGTATCAACAATAGAAACCACGCTGCTTTTCATAGCGCCGCTTGCTCCTAAACCCCTGCCGGTCATATAAAATGTAAATAATATGATGATGCCCAGCAGAAAACCTCCAAAGTAAGGATTCCAATAAACGTGTCTGTTTTTTTGTTGTTTGTCTTTTGTCATGATTTATTGTTTTAATATAGAAATCGGGTTAATTGTCCGGCTTCTACCATTACAAATCTAAATATTAATCCACCCAAAATAACCAGCATTGCCGGTACCATTACAGGAACTTTATAGCCAATAAGTTCAATGAGTTCAAGTGTTGCAGGAACGATCAATCCAAGAAGCACTACAAAACCAAAAAACATAAGCGTAAATTCACCGCCAACCAATAATTGCATAGCTTCAAGTTGCACTTGTGAACCGGCATAATAACCCATAATCATATGAACGATTAAAGCCAATTCAATAATGATCAACCCTAAATCAATTTTACCAAACAAATGCTTTTCTTTTTTGGTTTTTGCCATTAAAATAATTGCGGCAGCACCTGTTGATAATCCGGAAACCAAAAATAGCGGTCCCAAAATGGCATTATTCCAAAGCGGTCTTGCATTAAAAGCCGACAGTAAAATACCAGTGTAAACACCCAAAACCAATGTTAATGGAATTAAAGCATAGGCAATATAGATTCTGTTGGTTTTTAAGAATTGTTCAAAAGTTGCCAAAAATTTGAATTTTTTCAATAATTGCAATTTTTTTTCAGTTTTCGGATAGTTTTCACCATAATAACTAAATAGCCACAAAAATGAAAGTGGCGTTACAATGAGCAATACCCAAGCACCCCAAGACATTGGAGATTCAATTCTAAATGTGGTATACAACCTCCAGGTATATAATTTATGCGTTAAATCATAAACCAATGCCAATAATCCTATTGACAATGCTATAGGTGGTATGATTGAAGCAAGTTTAACTGCTGCCGGATATTCTTTTTCTTTCCCCATCACATAAAATAGTGCAGCAAAAAACAGTATTCCTGCCGCAATGCCTCCCAGAAACAGGTATAATGATATTGGCCAGTGCCATATTTGTAATGAAGGATCTATATTTGGAATATTTCTTCCGCTTGTAAATAATTCTTCTTGCATAATTTTTTATATTAAATTAAGTAAAAAACGTGTGGATTGGTTCCTGCTTCAGGAGCCAATGTTTTGTGTTTTCTGTTTTTTAGTAATTGTGAAACTTCACTGTTAGGATTGTCTAGATCTCCGAAATACATACATTTTGTAGGACAAACTGAAACACAAGCAGGAAGTTGTCCTTTTTCCAATCGGTGGTGACAGAAAGTGCATTTGTCAACATAACCATCAGGATGTTGGAAACGAGCATCATAAGGACAAGATTCTATGCAAGCGCCGCATCCAATACATTCATTAGGAGTTACCAAAATGATTCCGCCAACACCAACATAGCTTGCTCCAGTTGGGCAACATCTTACGCACGGCGCATTATCGCAATGGTTGCATCTTTCAGATTTTAATTCTAATTCCAGATTTGGATAAGCACCATTTACGGTTTCAGTAATCCAATCTCTGCAATACCCTATTGGTACGTCGTTTTCTGTTTGACAAGCAACAACGCAATCACTACATCCAACACATTTTAAAGTGTCAATTACCATTGCATATCTCATATCTCAGTATTTTTATAAGGGTTTTCAGTTAAAATGGCAACAAAATTTCCTCTCATTCCGGTTCCGCCCATAATCGGGTCAGTGAATACCTTGGTAATTAGTTCCGTATCGTTTATTCCTCTTCCGTTGGCACGGCTTAATTTTTTATTTTCATGTCCGAACCCGTGAACCATATAAACAGAATCCCAACGAACTCTTTCGGTAACTCTCACTTTTATGGAAAATGTAGAAATAATATCATCCTGATTTTTAAGCCAAACTTCCTGACCCGATTTTAAACCAATGATTCTGGCAACTTTCGGATTTACCCAAAGGTCATTTTCCTTTTTTAAATCGTTTAAATTAGGATTGTTTGCGGTTCTGCTGAAAGTGTGCATCGGTGCTCTTCCGTAGTTTAACCTATAAAAACCTTGAGGTGGTTCGGGATGTTTTATATAATTTGGCAACGGGTCGAACCCTAAATCTTTTAATTCCTGGGAATAAAGATGAATTTTGCCGTTATCTGTCGGAAACGTATAAGTTTCATCTTCATTAATATACATTGGCCCTGATTTGCGCGGATAATTTTTAACGCCAATTTTTTCCATTTCTTCTAAAGAAGTTCCCATTTCTTTTAACTGCCACTCAATCACTTCTTTGAAATCATCATAATTAAAATAATCACCCAAACCTAAACGTTCTCCTATTTGTTTGGCCATCCACCAAGCAGGTTTTGATTCGTATTTTGGTTCAACGGCAGGAATTCTAACGGCAATGGAAGGTTCTCTATTGGTAGCAGAACGAATATCATCATAACGCTCCAAATAGGTGCATTCCGGTAAAACAACATCGGCATAACCTGTTACATCCATAGGCATTGTATCTACAACAACCATAAAATCTAAAGCGTCCATGGCATCTTCCAGCAACTTTTTGTTTGGTATCGCTTTGGTGATGTTGGTTCCTGCAACCATTAATGCTTTTACCGGATATTTATTGTCTTTGTCTGGCAGCATACATTTCATGACTTCTGTGGTAATTCCCATTTGTGCAAGTGGGTATTTTTCGGCAATTTCTTTCCAGCCCCATTTTGGTTCCGGATAAGCAGGAGCAGGAAAATTAGGAACTTTAGCAGCTTCTTTAAAATAGAATCCGCCACGACGTCCCCAAGAACCCAATAATGCATTTAAAATGGCCATAGCTCTTGCTCTTTGAGAATCATCACCATACCAGGCTACATGTCTGCCAGGATGAATAATGACAGCAGGAGCGGCATATGCCATTGCTCTTGCAGTTTCTCTTATCACCTCAGGTTTAATGGTGGTAATTCCGTAAGCCCATTCAGGAGTGAATTGGCTCACATGTTTTTTTAATTCATCAAAACCTGTTGCGTACTTATTAATGTATTCTTTATCATAAATACCTTCTTCAATTAAAACATTCATCCAGGAAAGCATTAAGGCGATATCTGTTGCAGGTTTAATCGCAAGCCAAAATTTTGATTTGCTTGCAGCGACAGAAAGTCTTGGATCTACAGTAATAATTGTGGCACCATTATCAATGGCATCAGACATTTCCTGAACTTGAGAATTGTGCATATTTTCACCAATATGTGAACCAATAAGCACCAAACATTTTGTATCTCTTATATCAGTAGGCTCCGGTGATCCTACCCAAGAACCAAAAGTTAAACTAAAACCTGTTTCACGTGGTCCTCTACATTGTGCATAAGCTGGCTCGGCGATGGTATCTGATCCAAAAGCTTTGAATAAATGTTCAAGGTGTGAACCTGGAGAACCGTGTTTTAAGAGTGCAATAGCTTCTGCACCATAAGATTCTTTAATTCCTTTAAATTTTGAGGCAATTAAATCAAGGGCTTCATCCCAGCTTGCTTTTCTGAAAGTCTCTTCTCCATTTACGGTTGTTCTGATTAACGGAGTTTTAAGTCGGTCTTCATCAGTATACATTCCAACGCCTCCTGTTCCTCTTGGACATAAGCGGCCGTAACAATGTGAATCATCATCATTACCAATAATTTTTTTAATCTCTCCGTCTTCATTTGTATACGTCCAGGCGGCACACTTCCAAAAACAAACTTCGCAATAGGTGGCAGTTCTTTTAAATTTTTTGGAAACATTTTTTTTAACCAACTCATCAATAGTTGAGTTAGATCCAAACATATTTATGGCAGTTGTTGACGCTGCTACAGCCCCTAAACCTAAAGCAGAAATTTTTATAAATTTTCTTCTTGAAGTAGTCATAAGTATCATAATTTATTTCGGATGTAAAGATATTTACAGACACAAGTTTATAGGATGACAAATGTCATCATACAGCATTAAATCGCATTAAATCCAGTAACAAATGTTACATTAAGGGGTTGAAGTTCAATGTGATATATGTGATAAAAGTTGCATTACTGAGTTAATATTCTCTTTTAAAACGAATTACATTTTAAGTGCACATCTACTAATAGTTAGCCCCAGAATTTTATTTAATGTAAATTTGTGTCATAATTTTACAAATGAAAATAAAACACCTCAAAATTGCCGGTTTTACTTTAATAATTGCGCTGCTAGCCGTTTTATACATATTAAATAACAACAACTATTTTCAAAAAAGTCTTGTTGAGGAAGGCGAGTATGTGAAAATTGAAAACATAGGTGAAGAATCTTGCCAAAACTGTCATGCGGGTACTAAAGGAGATTCTGACTATCACAATCCGGAACTCATTGGTTGCATAAGTTGTCATTTGGGAAATCCCAACACCTTAGATAAAGAAGATTCACATCAAGGAATGGTTTTAATTCCAGGAAATTTATCAGACGCCAAAGCGACCTGCGGAACCTGCCATCCAAATGAATTGGCTAAAATTGAAAATTCATTGATGACCACCAATAGCGGCCTGGTTGCCGTTAATAAATATATTTTTGGAGAGGCTGATTCTCCCGATTATCAATATCATATAAAAGATGTTAAAAATTCAGCAGCCGATAAGCATATCAGGGATTTATGTGCCAATTGCCATTTGGGAGCAGAAAAAACGGAATTTGGAGAAATTACGCAGTTGAGCAGGGGAGGAGGTTGTAATGCCTGTCACTTAAATTATTCCAAAGAAGCGAAAAATGATTTGCAAAAGTATTTAAGTTCAAATAAAAAGGTTTTACCAAAATTTCACCCTGCAACAAATATATTTGTAAGAAATGAGCATTGTTACGGTTGCCACAGTCGATCTAGCAGAATTTCAACCAATTATGAAGGCTGGCAGGAAACGGTTTTGGATGAAAAAGATATGCCGAAGCAAAGCGGTTATAAAGTTTCTGAAGATAAACGCGTGTATAAATATATAGGAGAAGATTTACATCATAATAAAGGTTTGTTGTGTGTGGATTGCCATTCTTCTCACGAAGTCATGGGCGACGGAAAAAAATATGCCCACGCAGAACAAGCCGTAAAATTGCAGTGTTCCGATTGTCATTTTAAGGACAAGCCAGAGTTCGATGCCATGATCGCCAAGCAACTGCGCCAGTTTCACCAGTCCAGGTCAGACCCTTCGTCTGCATCCCCGCGTCCGCAGGAACCGAACAAGATGATCCGGCTTGGCCGCGCCGTAGCGACCACACGCTTGACGACCTGCTGCAAGGTTAGCTCGTCGACCATTGTTCTCAACTCCGTCCATTTGACCGTGGCATCAGGACAACGCCATCACGCACATTAAGCACGTGAACGGCAGGGGGCAAAGCTGACGCAAGGAACTGGGTGCGGTTCAAAGATTTGCACGGCTCACCGGAGGCTTTGAGCTACCTTTGCCCATCCCTTGGCAACCGGTCTCAAACTCCCAAATCCAACCCACCTTGCACCCCTGAGTCCTTCTTCACCTTCTGCGCCTGCTTGAACGTCCTA
>JAWOHJ010000069.1:0-5477 GCA_046485225.1 Lutibacter sp.
ATTGGCGGCTAAAATTCCCTTGGTGAGCGAAGCAGTTTGCGCCACAAAAAAAGCGTGTTTGTCAGAAGCGCTGAAAATTGGTTTTCCTATAGTGATGAAAATAGTTGGACCCATACACAAATCGGATGTGGGCGGCATTGTTTTAAACATCAATTCTACCGAAAAACTTGAAGCTTCCTATGATGAAATTATGAAAATTGAGGGCGCAAAAGCGGTTTTGATCCAGCCCATGAAAAAAGGAATGGAACTTTTTATCGGCGCCAAAAAAGAAGGAAATTTCGGACATATGGTTTTGTGCGGATTGGGCGGCATTTACATTGAAGTTTTAAAAGATATCAATGTGGCATTGGCGCCGGTTTCGAAAATGGAAGCTTCAGAAATGATTCAAAATTTAAAATCGTACAAAATAATTCAGGGAATCAGAAATCAGGGAGGCGTGAATGAAAAATTGTTTGCGGAAATTATCGTAAAAATTTCCGATTTATTAATGGCTGCTCCTGAAATTGCCGAGTTGGATTTAAATCCGCTTTTTGGAAATGCCAAGGATATTTTTGCGGTTGATGCCAGAATTTGTATTGAAAAAATCTACTAGATTCTTAGAAATAAAACTTTTTGCGTTAGGGATTGTAGTGGAAATCCCGGCATTGCGAGTTTGTTCAGCAATATGTTCATCAGATTGCCACGCTCCGCTCGCGATGACGGATTGTAGCGAAAAGCCCGACCCTTGTGGTAACGCCCAAATTCTGATTTTTTTTGATTTGTTATTTAGAATTCAATAGAATTTAAAACGATTTATCAAACGGAATTCGGTTCACAATACTTCTGCCCAAGGTAACCTCATCGGCATATTGAAGCTCATCGCCTACTGCGATTCCGCGCGCTATGGTTGACGTTTTAATAGGCAATCCATCCAGTTGTTTATAAATATAAAAATTGGTGGTATCGCCTTCAATGGTAGAACTCAAGGCAAAAATCACTTCTTTAATGGTGCCCGATTTTACTTTATCTATCAAGCTGTCAATGGTCAAATTATGCGGGCCGATGCCTTCGATTGGCGAAATTTTTCCGCCCAAAACGTGGTACAAGCCTCTAAATTGCGAAGTATTTTCTATGGCCATCACATCGCGAACATCTTCAACCACGCAAATAATTTCTGAATTTCGCGAGGAATTTGAACAAATTTCACAAATATCCTTGTCGGAAATATTATGGCATTTTTCACAAAATTTAATCTCGTCAACCAATTTTATGAGTCCGGCCGCCAATTGATGCGTCTGCGATGCCGGCTGCTTTAACAAATGCAACACCAATCGCAAGGCAGTTCTTTTGCCAATCCCTGGCAATTGAGAAACTTCATTAACGGCATTTTCCAAAATTTTTGAAGAAAAATTCATGTTGCAAATATACAATTAGGAAAGATATTCCCAATAATTTTACTTTCTTTGTTAACCGTAACCATAAAAATATTTAATGAAGCCAATATACATTCTTTCCCTGATTGCCATCTACTTTTGTGTGCTGCTTTTAATTGCCTACTTCACAGGGAAAAACGACAACAATGACACTTTTTTTAAGGCAAATAAAAAATCGCCTTGGTACATTGTTGCTTTCGGAATGGTTGGCGCTTCCCTTTCAGGCGTTACTTTTATTTCGATTCCCGGCTGGGTACAAAGTTCGCAGTTTAGTTATATGCAAATCGTTTTTGGCTATATGATTGGTTATTTGGTGATTGCGTATGTGCTGATTCCCATTTATTACAATATGCAGGTAACTTCAATTTACGAGTTTTTAAAACATCGTTTTGGACCAACTTCCCATAAAACAGGCGCTTTTTTCTTTTTTGTTTCCAGGGTTTTAGGATCAGCTTTCAGGTTGTTTTTGGTGGCATCAGTGTTACAGTATTTTATTTTTGATGCCTGGAATGTTCCCTTTGAAATTACTGTAATTCTCTCTATTTTCTTAATATGGATTTACACATTTAAAGGCGGAATCAAAACAATAGTTTGGACTGACACGCTGCAAACAGCTTTTATGCTTTTCGCGCTTTTCGCCACTATTATTATCATTATCAACAAATTAAACTGGTCTGTTTCAGAAATTTTTTCTTCGGAGGAATTTAAACAATACAGTCAAATCATATTTACCGATGATTTTAGCGACAAGAAACACTTTTTAAAATCATTTTTTGGCGGTATGTTTATTGCCATCGCCATGACCGGATTGGACCAGGATATGATGCAAAAAAACCTGACCTGTAAAAATACCAAAGAAGCACAATGGAACGTTATTTCGCTTGGCTTGGTTCTAATTGTTGTTAATTTTATATTTTTAACTTTAGGTGCTCTATTGTTTATTTATGCCGAAAAATTTGGCATTGCAACACCTGTTGTTGATGGCGCTGTTAAAACTGATTTGTTATTTCCACAGATTGCACTTCACGGCGATTTGGGAATTTACATCGGCATCTTTTTTATTTTAGGATTGATTGCCGCTGCCTATTCAAGCGCCGATAGCGCCTTAACAGCTTTAACCACATCCTTTTGCGTCGATTTCCTTGATATTGAGAACAGAGAAAAATCGAAGCAAACCGCGATTCGAAAGAAAACGCACATTGGCGTTTCAATCGTATTAATTTTGGTCATCATCATCTTTAGGTATGTTTTAAAAGAAAACGTAATCAGCAGTGTGTTGCAAGTCGCTTCTTATACCTATGGCCCACTTTTGGGATTGTTTGCCTTTGGAATTTTTACCAAAATCCCTGTAAAGGATTCTTTAGTTTGGATTGTAGCGATTCTTTCAGTGATTATCACCTATTTTTTAAACGACTATTCAACCCAGTTTTTAAACGGTTATGTGTTTGGTTATGAGCTTTTAATCGTAAACGGATTGATCACTTTTATTGGTTTGCTCATCATAAGAGCGCAAAAAAAAGAAATCCATGAAAAAGTCAGAAACCAATAAAAGATTTTTAATTTTGTGCCATGGAGAATGATTTAAGCAACTATAGAAAAAATTACCAAAAAAGCGAACTTTCCGAAGAAGGAATTACAGACAATCCTATGGAATTATTTCAAAAATGGTTTTTTGAAGTGGAAGAATTTGGGGGAGATTCTGAAGTAAACGCGGTTACTGTTTCTACTATTGGCGCTGACGGATTTCCAAAGGCCAGGGTTGTTTTATTAAAAAAATTCACTTGGGAAGGATTTATTTTTTTTACCAATTACCTCAGTGAAAAAGGAAAAGCCATTGCCCTAAATCCAAATGTTTGTTTGTCCTTTTTTTGGCAAGGCATTGAACGTCAGATTATTATTAAAGGTGTTGCCGAAAAACTTTCTGAAAATTTATCTGATGGCTATTTCGAATCTCGGCCTGATGGAAGCAAATTGGGCGCTTGGGCTTCCGACCAAAGTGAAGCGGTTCCTTCCCGTAACTATTTAGATGAGCGATTGGCTGCCTTTGAAAAACAATATGAAAACAAAGAAATTCCGAGACCTAAACATTGGGGCGGCATTCTTGTAAAACCAATAAGCATGGAGTTTTGGCAAGGACGTCCAAATCGGATGCATGACAGAATTAGATATACCTTGCAGGAAGATTTTAATTGGAAAATTGAGCGATTGGCTCCTTAAACAGTATCTTTGCACCTCAATAAAATCATTTTGAAACGAGCATAACAAATTTTGATACTTGAAGGAGTGATGAAGGTCGTAGCAACTTTTACCGCTAAAAAATAAAATTCAAAAAGATGAAAACACTTTATATTGTTAGGCACGCAAAATCTTCTTGGGATTATGAAGGGATTAAAGACATCGATCGCCCTTTGAAAGAACGAGGTATTAATGATGCATATTTGATTTCGAATGTACTTCAAAAAAAAATTGCGACACCCGATGTTTTTGTTGCAAGTTGCGCAAACAGAGCACTGCATACGGCAATGATTTTCACCTATACATTTAATTTTCCGTTGGCAAATTTGAGAATCAGTAAATCGCTGTTCAATTTCAGCGATGGTTACTTAATAAAAACGGTAAAAGCTTTGGATGACGGATTTGATTCTGCCATTATTTTTAGCCATGACCATGGTATTAGCGATTTTGTGAATAAGTTCGGAAGCATTCATGTGGATAAAGTGCCGACTTGCGGCGTTGTTGGAATTAAATTCGACACAAATCATTGGAAAGACATTAAATCGGGAAAAACTTTTTTGACAGAATTTCCTAAAAATTATAAATAGCCCTATTTTGAAAATTGAAAAACTTGCCGGAATCGACATTGGTTCTAACGCCATAAGATTGTTGTTGGTGAATGTGATAACAGAACAAAATATCAACCAACCGCCAAGTTTCAAAAAATCGGCACTGGTTCGTGTTCCAATTCGTTTGGGTGCCGACACTTTTTTAAGCGGAAAAATTTCAGAAGAAAATAAAATAAGAATGATTAAGGCTATGGAAGCTTTCAAATTATTGATGGAAGTTCATGGCGTTCAAAAATATAAAGCCTGCGCAACTTCAGCAATGCGAGAAGCTAGCAATGGCTATGTTGTTGCAAAAGAAATTTTTGAAAAAACGTCTGTAAAAATTGATATTATTGACGGCACTGAAGAGGCCAAAATAATTTTTGGCACGGATTTAAGCACGGTCATCACCGCTAAAAATTCTTATTTATATGTTGATGTTGGGGGTGGAAGCACAGAAATAACGCTTTTTTCAAAAGGAAAAATTGTCAATTCGAAATCCTTTAAAATAGGTACTGTACGTTTGTTGGACGACAATAAAGAATTTAAAAATATTTGGAAAAGCATTGAGCTTTGGGTCAAAGAAAATACCAAAAATTTAAAGCGAATCTCAGTAATTGGATCGGGAGGAAACATCAATAAAATATTCAAAATCTCTGGAAAACCAATGGGTAAACCATTGTATTTAAGTTACATAAAAGATCAGTTGGAGTTATTGAGCAATTTAAGTTACGAAGAACGTATTATGCAGCTCGACTTAAATCCTGACAGGGCCGACGTAATTATACCTGCAACCAAAATTTATTTATCCATTATGGAGTGGAGCGGCGCAAATAAAATATATGTTCCGAAAATTGGACTTGCAGATGGTATTGTGAAAAATTTATATTATGAAAAATAGTGACAAGTAAAAACCTGTCACTATTTTTAATTTTTTATAAATTCTTCAACTAATTTTCCTACTGATTTTTCGGCGATTTTAGCTACTTTTTGAACTTCTTCGTGGGAAACTGCTTCCACAATTCCTTCAACACCCAAATCGGTAATCACAGAGATTCCAAAACAAATCATACCCATATGTTTGGCGACAATTACCTCTGGAACGGTCGACATTCCAACAGCATCAGCGCCTAGATTTTTTACCATTTTATATTCTGCTGGTGTTTCAAAAGTTGGTCCCTGCAATGCCAAATAAACTCCTTTATGAACCGGAATAGCCAATTTTTTCGCAACTTGTTCCATT
>JAWOHJ010000124.1:0-4313 GCA_046485225.1 Lutibacter sp.
ATCCTTCCCCATTTTCAACAATCCTCCCAACTACCTGATGACCCAAAATTACAGGAAATTTTGCAGGTGGCGTTCTTCCCTCAATTTCATCGATTTCAGTATGGCAAACCCCGCAGGCACCAACTTTTATAAGCACTTCTCCTTTTTTTGGTTTGGGAACAGGGATTTCCAGAAGACGAAGCGGCTCACTATTTTCCTTAAAGGAAGTAAGTTTATTTAAGATCATTGCCTTCATTGTAAAACAGATTATTTATTGAGTTGATTTTTCTGAAAATCCTCACCTAAAAGGAACGTTTAAACTGATCTTTTTGGTGGTGTTTTTCACCTGGGTTTTAAGGATGATAACCACTGAAATAGTCAGTAGAGAAGCGAAATAGCACCACACGAAAATTACATTTTCAGGGTAAAAAATCTTTGCTGCCAGAAATGATACTAAAATGGCGATCCCGAAGCTTCTCATATATTTTTAGGGGGAAACAAATGCAGGGGGATACCCTACGGATGAAATAAAACAATCTGCTATGTTATGCGTTTGTGGGGGAAGAACATTTTAAATTTGTGAGGGGCCAAGGCAGAAGTCCCGCACTTTATACCATTAAGATACAATTCTAAACCGGTTTTTTTTGAATTATTAAACCATTAATACTGAAGCTCTGTTACCTGCGAAAAACCATTGTTTTAAAATGGTGCTGAACGTGAAAGAAGTTCAGTTCCGGCGAACTCAAGTAATATTGTGCTTTTCGGAGTGTAGCGGTTCCAGGATCTTTTAAACCTATGACAACAGCTTGATAAATACAGTCCAGATCTTCCGAAACCAGGATTATTTTAATATTGGGGAAATTCTAAACTGGAATTAAGATGCTGATTTTTAATCCTTTTCCCTTTTCAGTTTCAAAAGTAAATTTCCCTTTTACAGAAAAAATACGGTTTACCACATTTTGCAGTCCGTTGCCATTTTGAATAGCATGCCTGGTAGTGCCTTCACCGTTATCAGAATAGTTTATTTTTAAATATTTTTCTTCTTTAGTAAAAACCAAAGCCACGAGCGATGCCCGACTATGCTTTTTCATATTCACCATAATTTCCTGTAATACCCGATAGACCACAAACTTTTTTTCGGGATTCAATTCATTCCAGGAAATGGTTTTTTCCCCGCTGATAATTAGTCTTGAATCCTCTGGACAAATAGCCGAGAGCAATGCCGTTAGGTGCTCCAAATATTCCGGCCCGATATCAATCTCGCTATTTTCCCTGGAAATATTTCGTGTGCGGCTATAGATGTGTTCCAGTTTGTCCATCGTTTCTGCCGGGGCAATTGCCTCCAAACCGCACATGACGTTATATACGTCGTTGGCCAGTTCATCGTGGATTATTTTTGAAATACGGGTTTCGGTTTTATAAATTTCCCTTATTTTTTCCTTTTTATGCCTTATTTGAAACTTATAAATACTGTAAACCAAACCAAATAATGTGCTCATTATCAACAATAAAAACCACCAGGTCAACCAGAATGGCGGAAGTATAGACACGTTTGTCAACGACTGCATATAATTTAATCCGGTGCTTTCATCCAATACTTTTATGTCAACCTTATAAGTATTGGCCGGTAAATAAGGCAGGAATATTTCGGGCTTTGAGGAAGGAAGACTCCAGTTTTCATTTGCATTTAACCGGTATCGATAAGATAATTTATTCGGGTAAGGATGTGCGTTTGTGCTAAATTTAAGCAATAGTGTATTTTTATTGTACGCCAACTTTATGTTCTCCTTATTGGCAAATTGCCCCAAAGGAATTTTTTTGTTATTTATGAAAATCTCTTTGAGTTTTAGGTGGTTCACCAATTGTTTCGAATTGGCAGGCGCCTCAAGATCAAGGGTGTAATAGCCATTTTCGCTACCAATGGCCAATTTGTTTTCAAATTCCTTAGCACTCAATAAAGGCTGTTTGAGCCCTTGTTCCTCATCTAAAAATATAAAACGATTGTTTTTAAAAAGGGTTAATCCTTTCTCAGTCCCTATCAATAAAGTTCCTTTATATTCCTTCAAAAAAGAAATGGAATTCCCCTGAATTCTAGCCCGTGGTATTTTTTCTAAAATTTTAAATGATGTTTCATCATTCACGATAAACACATCGCCAAATTCATTTGAAATTGCCAAATTTTGACCGAAAGGCGTAAGGTGTTTTAATTTTTTTTCGCTCCAAATCCCATTTTGTAAATAGGACTTAAACCCATTCTTTTCCCAAACAAAAAGACCTGAAAAAACAGATAAAAAATAGGTTTTATTCCCCTGTTGTAAACTATTCACCACCATTGTGGGGGTTTGGGAATCTTCTTGTTTAAAATGGATATATTCAAAATCGTCCAAATCGGTATACATTCTAACCCCGCCATACGGATTAGTTTCTATAAGATTCCCGGCTTCCGTGAAATTTATTTCTTCTGAATGCAAGGGTAAATAACGATGTAATTCCCCGGATTCTTTTATGGCAAATAGCCCAATATTGGTATTTACCCAATAAATATTTCGGGATACTTTTATATCATAAAAACCAATATCCTTTGCCTTTGTAGCGTAATCCAATTCATAAAAAGAATCCTGGTGTTTTGGTAATGGCAGCTTGGTGTTTACCACATATTTTTCCTGCCATTTTTTAAGTTGGGACAGCGTAATTGTATGTTCCTTCTCCGTACTTTTTAAAAAGATGCCGTCGTTTAATAATAGTGCATAAGTGTTTTTTGTTTTAGCAAATCCAATGGTGTTTTTTCCTTGAATCCCTTGGAATTTTATTTGAGGATTTAAATGTATTTCAAACAATCCGGCATCCTTTGTTCCTACATATAATTTTTCGAATGATTCATCATAGGCCAATGAAATCACTTTTTTGCTCAAAATATTAAAATCTGTAGCCCTGGATATTAATTGATTATTTTTCACTTCATAAATTCCTCCGTTACTGTCGTATATTCCCCAGGCGGCCGCAAAAATTTTATGATCGCCACTTTTAACATAATCCCAAATAATGGATTGTCCAAGTTTTTTAAATGGAATAGAATCTTTTTCATTCACATAATCAGCAAGCTTACTTTTTGTAAAAAAACCTTTGTTACTGCTGTAAATACTGTCATTATTTACTAAAATGGAATAAATGAATTTATGGTTATTCACCTTAACCAAGGTTTGTTGGTCATTCTTATAAAGAATTTTGAAGATCCCTGAATTATAAGTAACAACGTAAATTTGATTCTTGTATTCAAAAAAATTCTGAACTCTAAACAGTTCATTATTAGAGTGATTATTTAAAGAAAGCACTTCAAAAGTATTGACATCAATCATAGAAACACCATTGCTGGTTCCCACAAACATTAAGTTTTCAAAAGCAAACAGCTTGGTTATTTCGTTGTGAACCAATCCCTCTTTTTCTGAAATTACTTTAAATTTAGCGCCATCATAAATGCTGACCCCTTCGCCATAGCTTCCAAACCACAATTTCTTATTTTTATCTTCTGCAATGGCCCAACAACTGTTTAAAGCCAATCCATCCTCTTCAAAAAAGTTTGTAAAAACGTCGTTTTCCTTTTTAACCACGCCGTTTTCTGTGCCTATCCATAAAATATTATTGCTGTCAACCAACAAAGATCTAATGGCATTATTTGGCAGTTCGTTGGCTGCAGTATAATTTTTACTTGGGAAATTTTGGGAAAAGGCATTAGTAACCCACAAAAGAAAGAAGAGAAAAAGCTTAATGGTTTTGTAGGATGGCATCGATAAATTATTCTTCTTTTCGAAAAGGAGCAGGAAGTTTCTCGCCATTGGTTAATTCAACGTTCTAATTTGCCTTACTTAATTTTATCCTATAATGATACCGTAAAACAATATGTAAGGTTTACTGCAAATGAAGGATGTACCAAAAATGGAAAATAAGGATGTATGATTTTGGGTCTAATTTAAGATAATTTTAAGAATTACCAAATGGTTTTTCTGTACCCATTCGTTAACTTTTAGCGGTTAATTTAATTTAATTTTTTCATAAACATTTCCTCCCAACAGCACAAATAATTCTTTCATAATAACAAATCATAAACTGTTTATTTGTTCGGGATTCACCGGCAAGAACTAAGCACGAAAGAAGTTCAGATCCGGCGGACTCAGATAAAAATGTACTTCCCGGAGTGCTGTAGTTCCGCTCCCGGCTTTTTTAGGAATAGCAGATTAGCATAACGAAGGGGGATCACTTTTTTGAAGGGTGAAGCTACCGGTCCAGATTTAGGGTCCTTATAATCACCAGGATTACACCAAAGATGAAAATAGAGG
>JAWOHJ010000350.1:0-5389 GCA_046485225.1 Lutibacter sp.
GGTATACAGATCAGCCAAAAGAAGTTTTGAAAATGTATCCAAGATGGGTAAAAAACAATAATATTACTTTAATTGAAAAGGAAACTGTAAAAAAAAAACCAACAGATGAACACAATATAGTTGTTTCTCTTGATGGCAGCGGCGATTTTACAAGTATTCAGGAAGCAATAAATGCTTCAAAATCTTTCCCTTACCAAAGGGTGACTATTTTTATAAAAGATGGAATTTATGTTGAAAAAATTAAAGTCCACGAATGGAATACAAATCTTTCTTTGATTGGTGAAAGTAAAGAGAAAACCATCATAACCTACGATGATTATTTTGGTAAAATGAATTTAGGCATCAACAGTACTTTCTATACTTATACTTTATTGGTTGAGGCCAATGACTTTTACGCTTCCAATTTAACCATTCAAAATACTGCAGGTGAAGTTGGCCAGGCAGTGGCATTGTCTGTTTTTTCTGATAAAGTTGTTATTGAAAACTGTAATATTTTGGGAAATCAAGATACATTATATGTTTCTGGAGACGGAAACCGACAATACTTTAAAAATTGTTACATTGAAGGCACCACCGATTTTATTTTTGGAAAAGCAACTGCTTTGTTTGAAAACTGTATCATTCACAGCAAAAAAAATTCCTACATCACTGCCGCAGCAACTCCTGAAGGTGCTGAATTTGGTTTTGTGTTTAAAAACTGTAAACTCACTGCTAATGAAAATGCAAATGCAGTTTATTTGGGAAGACCTTGGAGAATTTACGCCAAAACCGTTTTTATCAATTGTGAAATGGGAAACCACATAAAACCGGAAGGATGGCACAATTGGTCTAAACCGGAAGCTGAAAAAACCGCATATTATGCCGAGTATCAATCAACCGGTGCAGGATCAAATTCCGAAAAAGGGGTTTCTTGGTCACATCAGTTAAAAAAGCGGCAAGCAAAAATGTATACCATTAAAGAAATTCTTGGTGAAAAGAAGTGCGATACAGACCATTTATGGTACGAAATAAATCAATATAAAAATTAAGGCTAAGTTCAATTTATAAAATATTTGCGTTAGGGATAGAAGTGGAAAACCTTTTTGAGGTTTTTAACCTAAAAAAGTTTGGAGCGAATAGCCCGACCCGCAGGGTAACGCCCAAAACAACGTTATGTAAATTGTTTTACTTATTTGGATTAGACCAAAATTAATTAATTTAAACACAAATACCAATGAGTTCAAAAATAACACGCAGAAAATTTGTAAAAACTACGGGTGCTGCAATAGCCGGATCAATGATTTTTTCTCCTGCTTTTAGCCAAATATTAAATTCATCAACACTAAAGAAAAGAGTTGCTTTGGTAGGTACCGGTAGTAGAGGTAACTCTTTCTTCGGGAAATTTTTAAAAAATGAATATGGTGATTTGGTAGAGTTTGTGGGTTTATGTGATCATAATGAAGGTAGAGTAGCCTATGCCAAAAATTTTATAGGAGTTGATTGTCCAACATTTACCGATTTTGACGAAATGTTAAGCAAGGTTAAAATCGATTTATTAATGGTAACAACTGTAGATGCTACGCACCATGAATTTATCATCAAAGGCTTGCAAAAAAACATAGATGTGGTTACTGAAAAACCGATGACCACCGATGAACAAAAATGCCAGCAAATTATTGATGCACAGCGAAATTCGAAAGGAAAGTTAATTATGGCTTTTAATTATCGGTACGGAAAAGTATTTACCAAACTGAAAGAAATTATCGATTCTAAAGAAATTGGAGATTTAGTTTCAGTTGATTTGCATTGGTATTTAAACACGTTTCACGGTGCAGATTATTTTAGACGCTGGCACGGAATAAGAGAAAAATCGGGAACGCTTTTGTTACACAAATCGGCACATCATTTTGATTTGTTAAATTGGATGATTGGCTCAGATCCTGTTGAGGTTTATGCCAATGGTGCACTTGAAAAATATGGAAAGAACAATGCTTTTAGAGGTGAAAACTGCAGATCTTGTGCGCATACCAAAGAATGTGATTTTTATTATGATATGACAAAGAATGAGAATTTTATGAAGCTTTATGCCGCAAATGAAAAATATGATGGCTATGTAAGAGATAATTGCTTGTGGAGAGAGGAGATTAATATTTTTGATAAAATGTCGGTGTTGGTAAAATACGCAAACAATGTAGAAGTAACGTACTCATTAACAACGTATTCTCCTTTTGAAGGATTTCGTATTGCATTTAACGGCAAAGAAGGAAGGTTAGAAACTCAGGAAGGAATTCCTTGGCGAGAAATAAGCCCTGAAGATCAGGCTAAAATTCATGAAAAGGAAATGGACAATGCTTCTCACACTAAAAAAGAAGTTAATTTTCACGAAATTGTAACACAACGTAATTTTGAAGATTATAAAAGAATTGAATTTCCTTATGTCAGAGCCGGACATTGGGGTGGTGACAAATTAATGTTTGATGAAATTTTTAGAGGAGAAAACAGTAAACCAACCTTAAATCATGCCGCAAACGTCAGAGATGGTTCACTGGCAGTTTTAATTGGAATTGCAGCCTGTAAAAGTATTGATACTGGTTTGCCTGTTAAAATTTCAGAATTAACAGATTTAGTTCCGCAAATAAATAAATCAAATAATTTTTAATTTGAAACAAATTTTATGAATCATAAAATAGCTGATAAATGAGGATTAAAAGTATTTTAATTTTTTCATGGGTGTTTTTAGTTGTAAGCTGTGCGTCTGCGCAACAAACAACAATTTATACCATAGGCGATTCTACTATGGCCAATAAACCAAATCCAGATGAAAATCCGGAAAGGGGATGGGCGCAAATGTTACCGCAATTTTTTAACAAGGAGGTTATTATAGACAACAGGGCTGTTAATGGTCGAAGCACCAAAAGCTTTATCGATGAAAAACGTTGGGATTCTGTGCATAAAATGCTAAAAAAAGGTGATTATGTTTTTATACAATTCGGACATAATGATCAAAAGGAAAATGATTCCAAACGCTATACAAATCCACATACGGCTTATCGCTATAATTTGACCCGTTTTGTAAAAGAAACACTTGCGAAAGGTGCAAACCCAATTCTGTTTTCTTCAATTGCAAGGAGAAATTTTAATGAAAATGGGGTGCTGATCGACACACATGGCGCTTATCCGCTTGAAGTGCGTCTGGTTGCCAAGGAGTTTAATATTCCTTTTATAGACTTGCAATATCTTTCAGAACAATTGGAAGCATCATATGGTCCCGAGAAGTCTAAAATGTTGCATTTGCATTTTAAAGTTGGTGAAAATCCCTATTATCCTGATGGTAAAACAGACGACACCCATCTTTCCGAATTGGGTGCAACCGAAATGGCAAAATTGGTGATGCAACAACTTGAATTGTTAAATATTCCTTTAAAAGACAAAGCGCTAAATAGAAAAAATTAATATGTGGATGGACATAATAAAATACAGATTGTTATTAATTGTTGCATTTAGTCTCGGAATAAATGGTTTATTATTTGCTCAAAATGAGGTAATTCCGTTATGGATTGCTAAAATTCCGGGAGCCATACAAGTGCAGAATTATGAAGAAATTGAGACTTATAAAGATGAAAAACTACAGAATATCAGGCAGATAACAACACCAACACTTTCTGTTTTTTTGCCTGAGAAAGAAAACCACAATGGTACTGCGGTAATTGTTTTTCCGGGTGGTGGGTATTTTTATTTAACCATGGACAAAGAAGGTTATAAAGTTGCGCGATGGCTTAATACCTTAGGTATAACAGCTGTTGTTTTAAAATACAGATTGCCAAGTGATGCAATAATGACAGATAAAACAATCGGACCATTACAGGATGCGCAGGAAGCCGTTCGTGCAGTTAGGCGCAATGCTGAAAAATGGAAGGTTGACCCAAATAAGATTGGAATTATTGGTTTTTCAGCAGGGGGTCATTTAGCGGCAACTTTGTCCACACGTTATCTCGATAATTTATATAACGTCAATGATACTGTAAGCGCGCGTCCAAATTTTTCAATGTTGATTTACCCGGTAATTTCTATGAAAGACGGAATATCGCACCATGGGTCGCGAGGTAATTTATTGGGCAAAACACCTTCCGATTTATTGATAAACAAATTTTCTATGGAAACGCAGGTAAACAACTTAACCCCGCAAACTTTTATGGCACATGCGTCTGATGATGCTTCTGTTCCTGTTGAAAATAGCATCCTGTACTATCAGGCCTTAATAAAACACAAAGTGCCTGCCGAATTACATTTATATGAAAAAGGAGGCCATGGTTTTGGTCTTGGGGTAAAAGAAACCAGTCAATTTTGGACAAAACAAGCTGAAAATTGGCTTCGTTCACTTCATTATATAAATTAATTGAAATTAATTTCGGATTGAATAAATTTTGGCAACACTGCCTAATACATTTTTGCCTTTGCTGTCATTGCAATCGGTGATCAACAATCTGTTAAAATGATGCGTTTTCTTTATTTCTTTTCCAATACACTTGCCGCAACAAAACAAAATATTAAGCAGGTAATCGCTGTAAACCACCTAAATGACCTAGTGTTTTTGCTTATTTTAAAAGAAGTAAATTGATAGATTGAGGCTCTTTTTCTCAATTATTTTAATTGTACAAATTGGGTATTGATTATCAATTAAAAGGAATTGATACTTTGCATAATTATTTTAGATTTTATGGTATTTTCGATTGAAATTAATTGATAAATTTGTCGCAATCTGTTTAGTCACAAAATATCAATCAAAAGGCTGTAAAACTTTGCATCACAAGTAATAATTGAAAGCATATTATGGAAATATTAATAATTATCGGGCTTGTCTTAATTAATGGAGTTTTTTCAATGTCGGAAATGTCATTGGTTTCTTCACGCAAATTTAAATTGGAAAGCGCCAGAAAAAAAGGAAGCAGTGGTGCTAAAACTGCTTTGGAACTATATGATGACCCTACAAAATTTCTTTCTACCGTTCAAATTGGAATTACGCTCATCGGGATTTTATTGGGGGTATATAGCGGCCAAAATTTGACCAATGACGTTGAAGGTTTCATCAATAAATTTGAATTGATAGCACCTTTTTCACGCAGTATTGCGGTAGGTATCATTGTTGTTTTCGTCACTTATTTAACCATTGTTTTGGGTGAATTGTTGCCAAAGAGATTGGGGATGACTTTCCCTGAACCAATTGCCGAATGGGCGGACATCAACCCCTACTCCATAGAAGGTCAGGTCCTACTGACCCTGGCAATGATGGATGACTTACGTCTTGATGAAGTGGTGCTCGTCGGCCACTCGGCAGGCGGTGCGGTCGCACTCCAGATGATGCTCTCACAACCGGAACGCGTGGAGGCCCTGATACTGGTGGCTCCGGCCG
>JAWOHJ010000382.1:0-2515 GCA_046485225.1 Lutibacter sp.
GATCGCTGATGAGGATGCCCTTGTCCGCACCCATGGCCAATGCCGTACGGATCGATTCCGTGACCCGCTTGGGTCCCAGCCCGACCACCGTCACTGTACCGCCAAGCTTTTCCTCTCCTGCCGGAAGAAAAATCGAAGACATTAGGGTTGAAACCCAAAAATTTCAATTTTTGTATCCGGAAGGTGATTCATTTCATTTTATGAATACAGAAGATTATAACCAAATTACGTTGCAAAAAGATATATTGGATGCTCCAGATTTGTTAAAAGAAGGCGAAATTGTAACCATTATTATCAATACCGAAGACAATTTACCATTGTCTGTTGATATGCCAATGAGTGTTGTTTTAGAAGTTACCCATACAGAACAAGGCGTAAAAGGAAACACTGCAACAAATGCAACCAAGCCAGCAACTGTTGAAACTGGCGCTGTCATTAATGTTCCTTTGTTCATCAATGAAGGCGATAAAATTAAAGTTGATACCGCAAAAGGCGCTTATTTAGAACGCGTTAAAGAATAAATTGTATGAAATTTCCCCGTAAATACAAGTTAGAAGAAATTGCCGATATAATTGAGGCAACTTTCGTAGGGCCTTCTGATTATCCAATTTTAGGTTTTAATGAAATTCACGTTGTTGAAGAAGGCGATATTGTTTTTGTGGATCATCCTAAATATTACGACAAAGCGCTGCATTCAAAAGCATCCGTTGTCTTAATCAATAAAGAAGTAGAATGTCCGGAAGGAAAAGCATTATTAATTTCAGAAGATCCTTTTGCAGATTTCAACAAACTTACCAAATATTTTAATCCGTTTAAAGCAGTAAATTCAGCTATTTCCGAATCAGCAATCATAGGAGAAAACACAGTAATTCAACCAAATGTATTTATCGGAAATAACGTTAAAATTGGTGCCAATTGCCTAATTCATCCAAATGTGACCATTTACGACAATTGTGTTTTAGGAAACAATGTCACCATTCACGCAGGAACTGTTTTGGGTGCCGATGCTTTTTATTACAAGAAACGCCCAAGCGGTTACGATAAACTAATTTCAGGAGGAAGTGTCATTATTGAAGACAATGTTGATATAGGCGCGCTTTGCACCATTGACAGAGGTGTTTCTGCCAATACAACCATTAAAAAAGGAACTAAAATTGATAACCAGGTTCAGGTTGGCCACGATACCGTTATTGGAGAAAATTGCTTAATTGCTTCACAAACAGGAATTGCAGGTTGCGTTATCATCGAAAATAATGTTACTTTATGGGGACAAGTAGGTACAAATAGTGGCATTACCATTGGTGAAGGCGCTGTTGTACTCGGACAAACAGGCGTTACAAAATCTTTAAAAGGAGGCATCTCATATTTCGGAACACCCGTAGAGGAATCAAGAAAGAAATTGAAAGAAATGGCCGAAATAAAACAAATGATAAAAAATCAAAAAAAGTAATAAAATCTTCAATTCTCAGTGCAGAAAAAATTACTTTTGTAACACAAAAAAATCTTAAATTCAAAATATACTTCAATGAGCGTTTTAGTCAATAAAGATTCAAAAATAATTGTACAAGGATTTACCGGAAGTGAAGGCACTTTTCATGCAACCCAAATGATCGAATACGGAACAAATGTGGTTGGTGGTGTAACTCCAGGTAAAGGAGGAACATTACATTTAGACAGACCTGTTTTTAATACCGTTCAAGATGCCGTTGATCAGGTAAAAGCTGATACTTCAATAATTTTTGTGCCGCCGGCATTTGCCGCTGATGCGATTATGGAAGCCGCTGCTGCTGGTATTAAAGTGATTATTTGTATTACTGAAGGAATTCCTGTTGCCGATATGGTAAAAGTGAAGGCCTATATTGACAATAAAGATTGCAGATTGGTTGGACCTAATTGTCCGGGTGTTATTACCCCAGGCGAAGCAAAAGTTGGTATTATGCCAGGTTTTATTTTCAAAAAAGGAAATGTGGGTATTGTTTCTAAATCGGGAACTTTAACTTATGAAGCTGCTGATCAAGTGGTGAAAAAAGGATATGGAATTACCACAGCTATTGGTATTGGCGGAGATCCAATTATTGGAACTACCACTAAAGAAGCTGTTGAATTGTTAATGAATGATCCAGAAACTGAACTTATTGTAATGATTGGTGAAATAGGAGGTCAGTTAGAGGCTGAAGCTGCCCGTTGGGTAAAAGCAACCGGAAATAAAAAACCGGTGGTTGGTTTTATTGCAGGCCAAACTGCTCCAAAAGGAAGAACAATGGGTCACGCAGGTGCTATTGTTGGCGGTAAAGATGATACTGCTCAAGCTAAAATGGAAATCTTAAGAGAAAACGGTATTCATGTAGTGGAATCTCCAGCTAAAATTGGAGAAAAAGTTGCTGAAATATTGGGAAAACTAAATAAGTAATAGCTGCAGAATAGGGTAGTTACAAATTTTATAAATAGAAACCTTTGAATTTCAAAGGTTTTTTTATGCTGCGATGTAAGGTAATTGTAAGTTTTTCAACTAACC
>JAWOHJ010000098.1:0-5664 GCA_046485225.1 Lutibacter sp.
CATCCAAAAACCCATTATACAACACTGGCAGACATTATTCCTTTATACAAAACCCGAAACAAATGGGATCACAAAGGAACTTATGGTCATTCGCTGATGATTGGCGGAAGTTATGGTAAAATGGGCGCGGTTACGTTGGCTTCCAAAGCAGCCCTGAAAATTGGCAGCGGATTGGTTTCTGCTTATATTCCAAAGTGTGGTTATTATATTTTACAAATTGCTGTGCCCGAAGTGATGGTTGAAGTGGATACCGATGACGAATTAACGTATTTCAATTTTAAATCAAACCCTACGGTTATTGGCATCGGTCCCGGAATGGGAACAGCGGAAAAAACAGCGCAAGGTTTTGAAAATTTTATCAAGGACAATAAACTTCCGTTGGTAATTGATGCCGACGGCATTAATTTGCTTTCCAAAAACCAATTATTGCTGAACTATTTACCTAAAAATGCTGTTTTAACACCGCATCCAAAAGAATTGGAGCGATTGATTGGCGCTTGGAAAAACGATTATGAAAAACTTGAAAAAGTTTCGGAATTTTCGAAAAAACATGAGGTAATTGTGGTCATAAAAGGTGCACATACCGTAGTTGTCAATAATGATATGCTATTTTTTAATTCCACTGGAAACCAGGCGTTGGCAACCGGCGGCAGTGGCGATGTGTTGACGGGAATGATTACCGGATTGATTGCCCAAGGTTATAAAACATTAAATGCGGCAATTTTAGGCGTTTATCTTCATGGAAGAACTGCTGATTTAGCCTTACCTGCAACTGGTTATGAAACTTTTACCGCAACCACTATTTTTGATTATTTGGCTACTGCAATTTTAGAAGCTTCCAACAAAAAAGAAGCATAAAAAAAGTCCGAAAACGGACTTTTAATTTTTTTAATTTATCTTTAAGTACTCCAAACTTTAGGCACTTTAAGCACTAATATATTAATATTTATAAACCATCGCGTTTATATTCATCCCCGCTCCTACCGATGCCATCAATATCACGTCTCCTTTATGGAGACTGTGAGGTTTTAGGTTTCCGTGTTTAATCAAATCATACAAGGTGATTACAGTGGCCACAGAACTATTTCCTAACGTATGGATGCTCATCGGCATCACGGCTTCCGGAATATCGGTCTTGTATAATCGGTAAAATCGTTTGATGATGGCCTCATCCATTTTTTCATTGGCCTGATGGATTAATATTTTCTTAACATCCAATATATTGACACCGCTTTTATCCAATGCCTCTTTCATGGCCGTTGGCACATAGCTCAATCCAAATTCATAAATTTTTCGGCCATACATTTTTATATAACGTGTGTGCTCATCTTTGGATTTATCGAATGATTTTCCAAAAAACAGGTAAAAGCATTCTTCAAAAGTATAGGTTTGAGCGGCATAACTTAAAATGCCTATTTTGTCATCACTTTCTGCAGCTTCAACAACGCAAGCGCCAGCGCCATCAGAATAAATCATAGAATCTCGGTCATGGTCATCTAAAACTCTTGAAAGTGTTTCTGTACCTACCACCAAACATTTTTTGGCCATTCCGGATTTGATGTAAGCTTCTGCCTGAATCATTCCCTGAATCCATCCCGGACACCCGAAAAGGATATCGTAAGCCACACAATTCGGATTTTTAATCCCCAATCTGTGTTTTACTCTTGAAGCCAAACTAGGCAAAATATCGCTTTGGTTTGATGTGCTTTTTACGTCTCCAAAATTATGCGCCAAAATAATATAATCTAAATCTTCCTGATCAATTTTAGCATCTGCAATCGCTTTTTCGGCTGCAAAAAATGCCAAATCTGAAGAATTTAATTCCGGACTTGCATAGCGTCTTTCTTCTATTCCGGTAATGGACTTGAATTTTTCAATTACCACATCATTTTCATAGCCAAAAGGTGTGCCGTCTTCATTTAAAAATTGATTGGTTAAAAAATCTGAATTTTTTTTAACCACTGTAGGAATATAGCTTCCTGTTCCTGTAATTACTGAATTTATTGCCATTATCATTATTTAAAATGTAAAGATAACAAGTTTTTTTATTGCGTGTCAATTTCCGCAATTTTAATTTGCATTACTGTTGCTATTGAGAGTGCGCGAGATTTAGCCGCATGGGCAATTTCTCCCTCAAAATGTTCATCAATGGTATTATTAAAATGCGAAAGCCACTGCTTAAAATGTTCGACTTTAAAAGGTTTTGCTGGCTGCAAATCCAAGTGAGGTTTCATGGCATTTTTTTGATAGGTTCCTGAATAAAAAAGAATGTTATCCCAAAAGTCGACCAAAATATGTAAATGTTCCTCCAGCAATTTTGGATTGGAAAATTCTTCAAAAAAATGATGCATTAAATCATCATTCATTAATTTTACGTAAAACTCTTTTACCAGCAAATAAATATCCTCTCGGTTTTTTATATCACCCTTCATCCAGTATTTATAAAAAAGTTTTGTCAAAAGCGATAGGAAGCAAATCTAAAACCGAATCGGTTTTAATAATTTCACCTTCTTCTCCCATAAAATAAACTTCAATTTTAGCCTTTTGTTTTATTTCGTATTCTGATAAGGTTTGTCTGCAAGCGCCGCAAGGTGCCACAGGTTCTTTAAGAATTTGGGAGGAAGAACTTGCCGAAATGGCCAGCTTTAATATTTTTTTATGAGGAAAATCGGAAGATACTTTCCATATGGCTACACGCTCGGCACACATTCCGGAAGGATATGCGGCATTTTCCTGATTGTTTCCGGTGATTATAGTTCCATCTTCTAAAAGGAAGGCAGCGCCAACTTTAAACTTAGAATAAGGTGCGTAGGCATTCTGTTTGGCTTCAATGGCTTTATTCATCAACCCATTTACGATGTCTGGCAATTCGTTTATGGAATCAAAAATGGTAATCTGGGTTTTTAGTTCAATTTTCTTCATCAAAAATTTTAGTGCTGGCTATGGGTTAGTTGCTTAATATGAATTTCCAAAATCAAATGACAAGGAGAATCGAAGTGTGTTTTCTAATGGATTTTTTATTTCTGAAGCATTGAATAAATAGGAAATATCGAGTTTAGAACTTTTAAATTTAAATCCGGTACCAACCGTAAAATATTTACGTGATCCTTTCAAATCGCTTTCATTAAAATATCCCGCTCTCAATGCAAAAGCATCGTCATACATATATTCTGCGCCCAATCCCCAGGTAACTTCTTTAAGCTCTTCACTAAATCCGCCCGGCGCATCATTAAATGATTTGAAAATACCGTTAAAAAAATTCACATCTTCTTGAATATACGGAGGTTCTCCATTATCATTTACCGAAATACTTGGCGTAGGAACCAGTAATTTATTAAATTCCAAATTAATGCTTACGTTATTGCTTCTGTCTAAAATAAAATCAAATCCACCCCCAAGTTTTAAATTTGTTGGAATATAATTTTCTTGTCCGTCGTTTGAGTATGAAACTTTTGGACCAACGTTTGAAACATTAAAACCACCTCTCCAAATTCCGTTAATGTTGCCATAACGCTGTTCTCTGGATTCATAATACCCAGAAACATCAACGGCAAAAGTATTTACAGGATTTATGGTTGAATTTGCTGATTCAATGCCTAAATCGGAACGAATATAGCGCAAAGTTACCCCCATCGAGTAAGTTTCACTTAATTTTAAAGCATAAGAACCATCCACAGAAAACTCATTTAATTTTTCAGTGCCTTCAGGCGTTCCATTGATATCTGTTAAATCTATCTGACCTAAATTAAAATATTTTAAACTTGCTGCCCAGGCGCTTCTGTCATCAATTTTGTTGGCAAATGAAAAACCGCCCAAAAAAACATCATTTGTAAGTTCTCGTAACCAAGGCGTATAAACAATGCCCACCATAAATTGCGCATCCATAAATGCAAACTTTGAAGCATTCCAATGTTGTGAGTAGGCATCAGGTGAAGTTGCAACGCCAATATCGCCCATTCCGCCGGCACGTGCATCAGGCGCAATCAATAAAAATGGAGCGGCAGTTGTAATTGGATTCGGATTTTCCTGTGCATCAATTTTTACAACTATCATAAAAACCATTAACGTAAATCCTATGATCTTTTTCATTAATTATATATTTTTAAAGGAACAAATATCTTACTTTTTATTGAAGTATTCTGTTTTTTCAATCTTTTATAAATAATTGCTAAAAATATAAAGAATTAGAATTCAAAACACTTTTTAGTTTTATCTCAAAATATTTAAATTTCTATACCATTAACTTCACAGAAAAAACGTTTGTTTAATCAAATTATTGTGGACTTTCATTACTTTTAAAAGAACCCCAGTTGAGATTAAATTTCATTTAGTAAATCTGCCACCCTTAAACTTGGTTTTTTAAATGTATTTAAATCACTATATTTCTAATTTTTAATTGTTTACATCAATATAATTGGTGCGTTTTTTCATTAAAACAAGTTTTAATTGATTTAAAGAATTGATGTTTTTTGCCAATAAAATATAATGATTGTCAAAAAACTGATAAATTCCTATAAATTATAGTAGTTTTACCGCCAAATAATAATGAAAAAAATTACGCTAAATAAGGTACTTCATTAAAAAATAGCTGTATCATTGAAATATATTACAACATTTAGCATACTAAAGATTGAAAACTGTCGTTAGTAAAAGCATAGTAAATATTTATTAAAATTATTTCTTGCAAAAAAATTAAATTAATGTAAATTGCGGGAAAATATAACCCTAACTAATTTGAAATGAACTTGAAAAATCTAAATAACATTTCTAAGTTAATCTTATTAACTATTACTGTTGTTTTCTTTGTGAGTTGCCATAATAGAAATCCAAGAAATAACGTATCACTTACCGGTTGGAGTTCAAAAGACAAGAAAGCTGGTGGTTTTGCGGGAGACACTAAATATAAAGGTCAGGAAGCTCCTCCGGGAATGGTTTTGATTGAAGGCGGTTCGTTTACCATGGGACACGTGCAGGATGATGTGTTATTCGACTGGAATACAACACCCGTTCAACAGCAAGTGCGTTCATTTTATATGGATGAAACTGAAGTAACCAATTCAGAATATATCTTTTATTTAGATTGGATGGAAAAAGTTTTTCCTCCAAGCGATCCAAACTACGAACATATTTATACATCAGCCGTTCCCGACACTTTGGTTTGGCGCGATGTTTTGGGATTTAATGAACAATTGACTGAAAATTATTTAAGACATCCGGGCTATGCCGATTATCCTGTAATTGGTGTTAGCTGGATTCAGGCCACACAATACTGTAAGTGGAGAACCGACAGGGTGAATGAAAAAATCTTAATGGATAAGGGTATTTTAAAACCACTTTTTCAATTAGATTCATTAGAAGTAAGAGGGCAAAATAATTTTAATACGGATACCTATTTAAACAATCCATACACGCTTTTTGATGGAGACTCTTCCATCTACAAAAAAGGATTGCCTACCAATAAACAACTTAAAAAAGGTGAAGCAAAACCTTCAAGAGGTTCTTTTACGGGCCGGCAGGTTAAAGTTTCTGACGGAATATTAAGTTCTAAATTCAGACTTCCAACCGAAGTTGAATGGGAATATGCAGCCAAAGCAGTTGTTGAAGATCGTCAATACAACAATACGCGAGGCAGAACAAAATATGTCTGGAAAGGTAAATATACCC
>JAWOHJ010000102.1:0-3489 GCA_046485225.1 Lutibacter sp.
CGGAGAAAGAAGTCCTTCGTTTATGGTTTCTCCCGTGAAACAGATTTGGAAAGATTTCAGTTCGGGAAAAGGTGGAAATGTGGTCACTTTTTTAATGGAACAGGAACATTATTCCTATCCGGAAGCCATTCGTTTTTTGGCCAAAAAATACAATATTGAAATAGAGGAAACCGAACAAAGCAACGAACAAAAGCAACAGGCAGATGAGCGTGAAAGCATGTTTATTGTTTCGGAATATGCACGTGATTATTTTCACGAAACCTTGCTAAAAACCGATCAGGGAAAAGCGATTGGGTTAAGCTATTTTAAAGAACGCGGCTTTACCGATGAAACCATTGAGAAATTTCAATTGGGTTATTCGTTGAACGAGTGGGATGCCTTTTCATCCGAAGCGTTAAATAAAGGATACAACCTAAAATATTTAGAATCTACCGGACTTACCATTGTTAAAGACGATTTGCTATCATCAACAGGAACCAAACAATTCGACCGTTTTAAAGGCCGTGTGATGTTTCCTATTCACAGTATGAGCGGCAGAGTTCTAGGTTTTGGCGGCAGAATTTTGGTCAACGATAAAAAAGCGGCAAAATATTTAAATTCGCCGGAAAGCGAAATTTACCATAAAGGCAATGTTTTGTATGGCATTTATTATGCAAAACAAAGCATCGCCAAAGAAGACAATTGCTATTTGGTTGAAGGTTATACCGATGTGATTTCATTTAATCAGGCCGGTATCGAAAATGTGGTTTCTTCATCTGGAACCGCGCTTTCTGAAAATCAAATCCGACTGATAAACCGTCTTACAAAAAATATTACCATTCTTTTTGATGGTGATGCTGCCGGAATTCGCGCTTCCATTCGAGGAATTGACCTTATTTTAGAGCAAGGCTTAAATGTGAAAGTGGTGATGTTTCCTGATGGAGACGATCCCGACAGTTTTTCCAAAAAAGTAACGAGCCAGGAGCTTAAAGAGTATTTAAAACAAAATTCCAAAGATTTCATCAATTTTAAAGTGGCTTTATTGATGGAAGAAGCACAGCACGATCCTGTTAAAAAAGCCGGATTAATTCGGGACATTGTGGTCAGTATTTCAAAAATTCCCGACAGGATTCAGCGTGAAGTTTACATTCAGGAATGTTCGAGAATTATGGATATTTCAGAAAATGTGCTTTTTAGTGAATTGGCCCAAATCGACAAAAAAGAAGAAAGAGAAGCTTCAAGCCGACCGATTCAGGAACGACCTTTAGAACCCGTATTGCAAAAAACACCGCAATTTGAGAGGGTCAACGAACTTCAAAAATATGAACGGGAAATTATAAAAATATTATTGTTGTATGGCAACAATGAAGTGGAATTTGTCGATTTTGTTGCAGGTGAAGAAGCGGAAGATCCGGAATTTCAACCCATTAAAAAGGTAAAATTTAACAATGTGGTTTCAAAGGAAATCTATCTGAATTTGCAAGATGATGAGGTGGAATTTACCGATGACACTTTTAAAAATATTTATTATGAAATAATTTACCAATTAAATCAGGATGAAATTATATCTGTGGATAAATTGGTAAATCACGACAATTCTGAAGTGGCCAATTTGGTGACCACTATTTTAATGGACGATGAACGCTATGTGTTAAGCAATTGGGAACGTAAAAATATTTTTATCAGAAGTAAAAAAAGCGATCTTTCTAAAATGGTTCTTGACGCCATTTACAATATGCGCAGAATTCTTATTGAACAAAAAATAAATTCACTAATTGCCGAATTTGGTATTGATGAAGAAAGAGATAAAATAATGGAATCTATTGTAGATTATAACAACTTAAAAACCCGCTTGTTTGAAAGATTAAACAGGGTGGTTTGATGAAGTTTAGATCTTTTCTTCCAAAACTATGGCTCCCGCGTATTTTATTTTAACAATATTAAGTGCTCTGTCTGCTTCCAACCGCGTTCTAAAATTTCCGGCATGTGTTTTCCACTCTGGTGTTTTATAAATAATTTTCGTGCGATATTCTGGAAAATCGGCTTCAAAATTTCTTTTAATGGCATAAGCTTGTGTTTCATTCCCATTATAAATTTGAATTTTAAAGACCATTATATTTTTATTGGTTTTATTAAAAGCCTTTTTTTGTTCAATTAAGGTATTAATCTTTTCATTTTCACTTTGTGCAAATAAGGTGTTTGAATTTATAAAAGTGGCGAAAAAAACAAAAATTATTGCTTTTATTGATAGTTTCTTCATAATATTTTATATAATTTTCAAATTTATAATTTTCTTAGAAATGTAAGTGCATTAATTAGTTATTTAGAATGAATATAAATTACATTTAACACAATTTTTAGATTTTAAGTATTATTAATATATGTTACTTTTGTCAAATCCATAAAAAAATGATTAAAGTCATATAATTGTATATGAAAAAATTGTACCAAACTAGAAAGAAAATATCTTTTTTAAATATGAAAAGTGTGAAACAACACAGTCCATTATCAAGAATAGTCACTACTAGTCTTGTTTTTCTATTCTTTTTTTCGCTTAATTTATCGGCACAAGGTGATCCAGCAAATGGGGAGAAACTCTTCAAATCTTTATGCGCAGCTTGTCATAAATTAGATGGAAAATTAGTAGGCCCTGCTTTATTGGGAATTACCGATAAAAGAGATCAAGATTGGTTAATTGCCTGGATTAAAGACAGTCCGGGAATGATTAAGTCGGGAGATAAATTAGCAATTCAGGTTTTTGAAGAGAACAATAAATTGCCAATGACAGCGAATCCGCAACTCTCTGATCAAGATATTAAGGATATTTTAGAATATACCAAAGGCAAGCCGGTTGAGGCTGTTGCTGCAGTGGCGACAGAAGTAGATCCAGGCGTGGAGCGCGGTAAGCAAATTTATAAAGCAAATTGTGCTGCATGTCATAAACTGGAAGGCAAGTTAATTGGCCCGCCACTTTTAAAAATTGGAGACAAGTATGAGGATGACTGGTTAAAATTATGGATCAAAGACAATGCAGCTTTAGTTGCATCGGGTGATAAATTGGCAAAAATTGCTTCCGAATATTCTCCTATCGCCATGACGGCATTTCCGCAGCTAACGGATCAGGATTTGGATGATTTATTAAAATATATGGCTGTTGGTGATGTTGCTCTTGTTGCAGCAACAACTGCAGCCGCAGATCAAGAAATTTTCAACAAACCAGGAATTGGCGTTTTGCCAACCCTTGCAATAGCGATTGGTGCCTTGTTATTACTATTTTTAATAGTTGCGGCTACAACCAACAGAAAAGCTGTTGAAGACGATGAAGAATCTGGAGTGAGTGTTTTAAAAACAATGATTTTTAATCCATTTCTGCGTTTCCTTTCCTTAATATTCTCTATCTTATTAGGAGCTTGGTTTTTATTTGGATGGTTAATGCAAATAGATGTCAACGAAGGCTATCAGCCAATTCAGCCAATTGTATTTTCGCATGCAGTGCACGCCGGAGACAAT
>JAWOHJ010000016.1:0-10671 GCA_046485225.1 Lutibacter sp.
GGAGGATTTAGCGCCTGAAAAAATAAAATCATTTGCAACCATTATTAACAAGTCTGCAAATTTTACCTTGGCCTTGCTTCATGATTTGTTGGAATGGTCCAGAGTGCAAGTAGGCAGTATTGAAGCCAATAAAGAAAACGTAAATTTAAGTGATTTATTGATGCATAATATTGCAGGAGTAAGTCCGCTTGTGTCTTCCAAAAAGATTGCTTTAACATCCGATTTTCCTAAAAATTTAGTTGTTTTTGCAGACAAAAAAATGATTTCTACCATCACAAGAAATTTAATGTCAAACGCCATAAAATTTACCGCAAAAGGTGGAACGATTGCAATTTCTTCAAAAGACATTATGTTGAATAATAAGAAAATGATAGAAACTACAATTTCAGACACTGGAATCGGAATGAGTGCCGAAAAAATAAAGAATCTGTTTAAAATTGAACATAACTACAGATCTTCAGGTACAAATGAAGAATCTGGAACAGGTTTGGGTTTGGTGCTATGCAACGAATTTATCGAAAAAAATAACGGAACTATTAAAGTGATTAGTAAAGAAAATGTAGGCAGCAGTTTTATTTTTACGTTAGAAGCATCTTCCTAAATAATAGGCTTTATATTAAAAAATATATCGGTCTTTTTTTTATAAATTGCCGAAAATTAAATTTTATGAGCGTTACCGTTAAAAAAATGAATCGTTTTCTTATTTTTAAATTGCCATCGGCTTATTTATGCGGCGTTCGCTTAAAAGAACTCGATAATTCAAAAACAATTGTTACCGTAACACATCGATGGATCAACCAAAATCCGTTTAATTCCATGTATTTTGCCGTTCAGTCCATGGCTGCTGAATTGACTACTGGCGCGTTAGTGATCAAGAAAATTAAAGAAAGCGGCAAGCAAATTTCTATGTTGGTCACCAACCACAACGGCACTTTCACAAAAAAAGCAGTGGGCAAAATAATTTTTACTTGCACCGACGGCCATTTGATTGATGAAGCGCTTAATAGCACTATAGCAACAGGAGAAGGTCAAACCATTTTATTGAAATCGGTAGGCGTAAACGAAAATAATGAACAGGTTTCTGCCTATGAATTTGAATGGAGCGTAAAGTTAAAATCGAAGAAATAAACAAAATATAACAATTATTTAAACAACAAAAAGCGCTTTTTAAAAGCGCTTTTTGTTGTTTAAACCTCTAAAGATTCCAGTTCTTTATAATTTTTGCTTAATTTTTTCAGCAAAATTCCATAAATAATTCGGTAATAAACCCAAATAATTGCACACATTGCTAACAATACAACTATTTGAACCACAATCATAATACCCAAAAATCTATCGCTGTCCACAGTGGCGTTTTTAGGCATCATATTTTCAATCAAAATATCGGGATGAGAAAACATAACAACATTCAATACAATGGAAATCAATACATATAAAATGATATTGTAATACATATAATAATTCACCGTTTTGCGGGTTTTTAAAATATTTTTCATCAGCAAACTGGTATTGTCAACCACTGAAATTGTTTTGTAATTCTTATAAAACAAATAAATAAAGAAAAACACCACCGCATAATGCAAACCTTGCGCAATCATCAAAAAGGTGTTTAAATTAAATTTTTCATAAATAGAAAAAGTACTTTCAGGGATCAAAAGGGTTATCATTCCCCAAAACAAAAATTCAGCCACACAAATAATAAAAATCAATTTTACAATCGATGAAGATTTTTTATGGATCAATTTATAAATTTCGTCATACGTTAATTTCGGAAAATCAGCACCTTGCTTTTTCCAATCCTTTTTTAAGAATTCTAATTCGTCCATCGTCTAAGGATTTAAAATTGTTTTTAAACGCGTTTTAATTCTGTTCATCCGCACACGTGCATTTACTTCAGTAATACCCATTGTTTCCGATATTTCCTTATAATTTACATCTTCCAGATACAAAAAAATCAACGCTTTGTCGATATCAGACAATTGATGAATCGCCGCATACATCAATTTCAATTGCTCTTCTTCTGTATCATCGTAACTTGTCGATTCAATCCTATATAAAACCGAGTCAAAGTCCTGTGTCACAATGCTTCTTTTGGATTTTCGGTACAAAGTAATGGCGGTATTCAGCCCAATCCTGTACATCCAAGTGCTCAATTTGGACTCGCCCCTAAATTTCGGATATGCTTTCCAAAGTTGAATCGCAATCTCCTGAAATAAATCGTTGTGCGCATCCTGGTTAGAAGTGTAAATTCTGCATACTTTATGAATGATATTTTGATTTTGCTCAAATTCAACTATAAATTTATGCTCAATTTCTTTATTCACAGTTTCTAACTATTTAGCAATTAATAAGTATGCGTTTTGTTTAATTTGTTACAAGATTACCAAAAATAAGAATATTATTTTGGGGCTTGCCGGCCTTTTTGGTGGGCGTTTCCCTGCGGGTCGGGCTTTTCGCTGCAAGTCCTCATCACGCTAAAAAGCGTGCCTGCGGGCTTTCCGCTTCAAACAAGGTTCACTGAACTCCTATAAAAAATAATAAATAGGTCAAGTAATCCCTAACGCAAATTGATTTACGTCCCGATAGCTATCGGGATCGGTCTCCCAACTCCCAACTATTCCTTTTCAGCCGATTTAATTTCCATAATAAACTTCTCCAATTCCTTACCATATTTAGAAGCTTTTACTTCTTTGGAAAGGGAATTGTTAATGGTGTCCAGCAATCTGATATTGGCATCAAACAACTCAGTTAACGCAAGGTAAGGCGCAACTTCATGACTTGCATTTACAACAGCAAAGTTGGTGGTGTAATAATATTTTCGTTTGATTAAGTTAGCTTCTTCTCGTTCAAGTTTTGAGGCCAAAGCAGTATCGTTAATTTTATAAGCATTGAACTTTTCAACCACCAAGTCCAGTTTTTTACCATTAAATTTTTGCGCCATTGCTTTATGTTCCGCCAATAAATCCTGATTCACCGATCCTGTTATTTTTGCTGAAGTCGCAAATTTTTCTAATTTGGCATTTACGATAATTTCACCTTTTTCACCAAAAAACGAAATTCTTTCGCTTGCTATTTTATCCAAAGACAAAAAATACAATTCCGGACTTTCAATATCGTCGGTAAGTAAAATATCGGTTTTCCCGTCTAATTGAATCGAATCTACAGATACCAGCGCAGTATCTTTAACTTTTTGTAAATACAGCGTTCCTTTTTTTAAACCATCAATGGTGACTTTCACCACCATATTTCCTTGCTCGTTTTTATTACAGGAAATTAAAAGCGCTACAATAGCTAAAAAGGCAAATATTTTCTTCATTTTATATGTTTAAGCGTGCAAATATCTATTTTTTATTTTATTTATAAAAGTAAATTAAGGTGCAACAATACGCATTAATTCGGCCGTTAACATAGCGCCGTATGTGCCAACAACATAACCAAATACTGCCAATAAAACGCCTACTGAAGCAAGTGCCGGATGAAAAGCCGCTGCAACAATTGGTGCTGATGCGGCGCCGCCAACATTGGCCTGACTGCCAACAGCCAAGAAAAAGTAAGGCGCTCTTATAAGTTTTGCCATAATAATTAATATGATGGCGTGAATCATCATCCAAACAAGTCCAATCACAATCAATCCCGGATTGTCTAAAATCATAGTCAAATCCATCTTCATTCCAATAGTGGCCACCAAAATATAAATAAATACGCTTCCAACTTTACTGGCTCCCGCACCTTCATATTTTTTTAAGGAAGTGAATGACAAGGTAATTCCCAAAATGGTTGCAATGCTAATCATCCAAAAGAATTGGGAACTGAACGAAGACAAAGCAGAAGTTGGGTCGCTCACAGATTCAAAATTATTTACTAAAAATGCCGCAATGGCATCCGCTCCAAAATGAGAAATTCCCACAACCGTAAATGCGATGGAAAGGATCACCATCAAATCCGATAATGATGGGTTTTTCGTTACTTTGTTGGCGTAAGTGGAAACTTTTTCCTTGAGTTCTTCAATGGCAGTGGTATCTGATTTTAGCCATTTGTCAATTTTTTCCGATTTTCCTATACCAATTAATATGATTGCCATCCAAATGTTTGCGACAACAATATCAACCAAAACCATTCCGCCATACAATTTCGGATTGTAGCCGTAAATTTCAAGCATCGCTGCCTGGTTTGCGCCACCACCAATCCAGCTTCCCGCCAAAGTTGCCAATCCGCGCCAAACAGCATCAGGTCCAACGCCGCCAACAGTTTCAGGTGAAACCAATGAAATTAACAAAACGGCAACTGGCCCACCAATAATAATCCCTACAGTTCCCGTCAAGAACATAATCAGGGCTTTCGGACCTAAATTAAATACCGCTTTTAAATCGATGCATAAGGTCATTAAAACCAACGAAGCCGGCAATAAAAAACGACTGGCCACATAATATAATTTTGATTCGTGCTTTACAATTTCACCGGCTTCACTCACCGATTCCCATTCTGGGGCAATGATTCCGAATGAGGTGAAAATCGCAGGCAACATATAAGCCATCAATAATGACGGAACAATTTTATAAAATTTAACCCAACCGTTATTTTCACTGGATGAAGTATAAAAAACGAATCCGAGCGTCAGCATTAATATTCCGAAGGCAATGGTGTCTTGTGTAATAATTGGCGTTGTATCCATGTTTTTTTGAATTTTGGCTAAAATACTATTTTTTTTAATGAATATCAGACTAAAAAAAGTGTTTTTGGTTGTGTATATTTGTGGAATAAAATTTACAATATGAGATTTATAAAACTTTATTTTTTAGTGGCCTTATTGGCAATTTCCTGTAAGCCAATTCAGGAAACAGCTTCAACTTCAGCAAAAAGCACCGCTGTAACAAAACAAGATGTTAGAGAAATACAAGGAGGAATGTGGATTCCATCTTTGTTGGAAGGAATGAACGAAAGCGAGATGCTCCAACTTGGAAGCAAAATGACCGCAAAAGACATCTACGATGTCAATAATTCGAGCTTAAAGGATGCCATTGTGCATTTTAACGGTGGCTGTACTTCAGAGATTATTTCACCAAACGGATTGTTATTAACCAACCATCATTGCGGTTATGGCGCCATTCAATCACACTCAACTGTAGAAAATGATTATTTGAAAGATGGTTTTTGGGCTATGAATTATGGCCAGGAATTGCCAAATCCAAGTATGAATGTCACTTTTATCAAAAGAATTGATGATGTTACTTCGGAAGTATTTAAAGGAATCACAGCCAATATGGATGAAGCTTCAAAATTGAAAATCATCAATCAAAATATTGAAAAAGTTGCAAAAGCAGCCCAAAAAGAGGACTGGCAAAATGCTAATATCAAATCAATTTATCACGGCAATCAATATTTGTTGTTTGTGACCGAGACGTTTAACGATCTTCGTTTGGTGGGCGCGCCGCCATCATCCATTGGAAAATATGGGGCTGATACCGACAATTGGATGTGGCCACGCCACACGGGAGATTTTTCTATGTTCCGTATTTATGCCGATGCAAACAACCGTCCGGCAAGTTATTCAAAAGACAATGTGCCTTATAAACCAAATCATTATTTGCCAATATCATTGGATGGTGTGGAAGAAGGTGATTTTACTTTGGTATTCGGATTTCCGGGACGCACCAATGAATATTTACCGGCTGTTGGTGTAAATCAAATTGCAAATGTTTTGAATCCGGCAAGAATCGAAATTCGTGACAATGCTTTGAAAATTACGGATTCATTTATGAGAAAAGATGCTGATATTAAGATTAAATATGCTTCAAAATATGCATCAACCGCAAACTATTGGAAAAAATGGATAGGTGAGAGCCAAGGAATTCAAAAATCAAAAGCCATAGAAAAGAAACGTGAATTGGAAAAGGAATTCACCAAAATAGTCAATGAAAAAGATTTGGTGGGTTATAAAACATTGCTGTCAGATTTCGAGAAATTATATACAGAAATTGAAAGTGTTTCATTGGCTCGTGAATACTGGATGGAAGTTGCCTACAGAAATGTTGAGTTGTTGGGAATTACTTTTAGGGCATACCAAATAGAACAAGCTTATTTAAAAGGAGGCGAACCAGCTTTTGTCAGAGCCAAAGAATCAGCCTTGAACACATTTAAAGGTATCTATAAAAATTATAGCGCTACGGTTGACAAGCCAGTTTTTGAAAAATTAGTTGCGTTATATGCCGAAAAATCGCCTAAGGAATATTTGCCTGCAAATATGACCGGCGTAAATTTCACAGAACTCACCAACAGTATTTATGCAAACTCAAAATTGACAACTATTGAAGGCGCTGAAAAATTGCTGGCAGGAACTCCTGATGAAGTGATAAAAAAGTTAAATGAAGACAAGGGGTATGCATTTGGGAAAGAATTGCATACTATTTTTTACAATAAATTAGAGCCAAAATTTCAAGCGCTAAATTTACAAATAGAAGTTGTTCAAAAGGAATATATGAAAGCGCTGATGGAAGTGTTTCCAAATAACCGGTTTTTCCCCGATGCAAACAGTACGCTTCGTGTAACGTATGGGAAAGTAAGCGGTTATGAGCCAAAAGATGGTGTTTATTATAGTCCAGTCACTTACTTAGATGGTGTTATGGAAAAATATGTTCCGGGAGATTATGAATTTGATGTGCCTCAAAAATTGCAGGATTTATACAAAACCAAAGATTACGGACCATATGGAGAAAACGGAAAAATGCCTGTTAACTTTATTGGCACAAACCACACAACCGGAGGAAATTCCGGAAGTCCGGCCATTGATGCACATGGGAATTTAATCGGACTGAACTTCGACAGGGTTTGGGAAGGAACAATGAGCGATATGAATTACGATCCGGATATTTGCAGAAATATTATGGTCGATATTCGTTATGTGTTGTTTATTATCGATAAATACGCCGGTGCAAAAAATTTAATTGATGAAATGACTTTGGTGCATCCAAAACACAATAATAAAGTACAATAAACTTAAAAAACTCCAAATGAAAATTTGGAGTTTTTTTATTTAATAATTCAAGAACAATCTATTTAGTCTTGCTCTGGATCCGATTTTTTGGGAGATCTTTTGGCATCTTTCAAACTTTTGTTGAGCATCCATTCCAATTGTCCGTTTGTGGAACGAAACTCATCAGCAGCCCATTTTTCAATTGCTTTCATCATATCTTCATCTATCCTTAATGCAAATGCTTTTTTCTTTCCCATTTTCTTCTTCTTTTCTAATTTACGATTTTATTAATGCGATTTTATCCTGGTAAGCGTCAATCGTTCTTTGAATTTCTTCCCTTTTTTGCGTTCCAATTAAAAGGTGCTTTCCATTTGTAAATAATAATTGAAGTCCGACATTACCTTTTACGGTAAATGATTTTCCTCTTTTTTTTCTAAAACTGAATTTTAATCCCCAGCCACCGTATTCAAAAATGGCGTCATAATTTCGAACATAACATTTTGAAATGGTATTCCAAGGTAAAAACCGATAGGAAAAATGAAACGGCAAATACTGATAATAAATACCTTTTTCATCAATTCTGGTTTTCAGCTTAAAAAAGTTAAAAAACACAAATACGAATGAAATAACCAGAATTCCGCCAGCGTCATTCAGTATTTCTCCAAAACTGCCTTGTGAAATAGAGTTCCAATCTTTAATTATTGGCATTGCAACCAACACAAAAGCAATAGCTAAACCAATAAATAGCCAGGATTGTGTAAACTTTTGCTCTTCAATAAATATTTTCATTATTGATGTTTTAATGTTGGTTTTTTTGAAATGCGAAATAGTTAATTTTCAAAAATTCTAATCTTTAAAATTTGTTTTTATCCCGTTCAAAAATTACTTTAGAAAAATCGCCGTGGCCGTTGCTTAAAGCGCTAACCACTTCCCAGCCTTCTCTTGCGTACTGGTTAAGTGTGTCTTCAAAATACACATCTTTTTTCCAAAAACCTTTTGATATAATTTTATATTCCTTCATGATTGTATAATTGGTTGCTAAAAAATCATTTTTGAAACTGTCATATAAATAATGACTGTGAGGTAAACTAAAATTGCGATCATCTACTAGTGGTTTAAAGTTCCTGTATTTACAATGGGTGTTGTGTCTTTATCGGAACAAAGCACCACCATTAAATTGCTTACCATCGCTGCTTTTCGTTCATCATCCAAGTCCACAATATTATTTTTACTTAATTTTAAAATCGCCATTTCCACCATACTTACGGCACCTTCCACAATTTTGTGTCGTGCAGCAATAATTGCGGTTGCTTGTTGGCGTTTTAGCATGGCGCTTGCGATCTCCTGAGCGTAGGCTAAATAACCGATACGCGCTTCCAAAACCTGGATGCCTGCCATTTCCAAGCGTTCAGAAAGTTCTTCTTCTAAAGCAATGCTCACTTCATTTACACTTGCTCTTAAGGTAATTTCTTCATCTTTATCATCATCTTCAAAATTGTCATAAGGGTACAAACTAGCCAATTTCCGAACGGCAGCATCCGATTGCACGCGCACAAAATTTTCATAATTGTCAACGTCAAAAGCGGCTTTATACGTGTCTTTTACTTTCCAGACCAAAATAGTGCTGATCATAATAGGGTTTCCCAATTTGTCATTCACTTTCACGCGCTCGCTGTCGAAATTGCAAGCCCTTAATGAAATGCCTTTTTTCAGATACAAAGGATTTCCCCAATAAAATCCGTTTTCTTTTACCGTTCCAATGTATTTTCCAAAAAGCAAAATTACTTTTGAGGTGTTTGGATTTACCAAAAAGAAACCGGGTAGCACAATAATCGCCAAAAAGATAGCGATAGCGAACCAATCAGAAATATTGGCTAAACCGTAAACTCCGGCAATGGCTAAAGCGAAAAACAGGAACAGCATCAAATAGCCGCTCGATAGTTTAATAATTTTTTCTTGTGTCATGATTGTTGTTTTAGTTGATATTAATATGATATCATAAAGATATAAAATATTTTCCAATATTTCCAAATTTTTTATTCACTTTATTTTTTATCTTAGCCAAAAATTAAACAAGATGAAAACCTTAAGATTAAGCTATATTTTAACTGTATTTTTAGTGATAAGTTCTCAATTATTTGCAAATGAGAGCAACCCGGATTGGGGAAAAACAGGTCACAGAACCATTGGTGAAATAGCTGATGAGTATACAAAATCTAAAACAAAGCGTAAAATAGCCGAAATTTTGGACGGACAAAGTTTGGCGTTGGTTTCCACTTTTGGGGACGACATAAAATCGGACAAGCGTTACAGAAATTTTAATACGATGCATTATGTGAATATGCCTTTTGGCGTAAAATATGAAGATTCCGAAAAAAATCCGGAGGGCGATATGGTCACAGGAATTGAAAAATGCAAAGCGGTAATTTTGGATAAAAATTCCACCAAAGAAGATAAAGCCTTCTATTTGAAATTATTGGTGCATTTTCTGGGAGATTTACATCAACCGATGCACGTTGGAAGAGCCGAAGATAAAGGAGGAAATGATATTCAGGTGCAATGGTTTGGAGGAGGCACCAATTTACATGCTGTTTGGGATTCAAAAATGATTGATGGTTTTGGGATGACTTATACCGAACTTACCGATACTGCAGATAAAATTTCTAAAGAACAAGTGAAGTTTTTACAAAAAGGCAGCGTTGTAGACTGGGTGAACGAAACGCAAAGTCTTGCAGTGAAAGCTTATGCCTCTGTTACCGTTGGCGAAAAATTAAGCTATAACTATTCTTACGAAAATTTCGAAACAGTGCGTTCACAACTTCAAAAAGGAGGAATTCGTTTGGCAAAAGTGCTGAATGATTTGTTTATGTAAGAATCCTATTCTCTTATATTTGCGAAGGAAAGGGAGTTTTATTTCATAAACTTTTAACATATAAATGCCTGCCGATAGGCAGGCATTTAACTTTTATTATAGTTCATCCAGCGTCTTTGTTCCCGCAAAAGTAAGGAGTCAAATTTGTGGGGAATTTCAATTTTTAAGTTGATTTCTTCTGAAGTTTTTGGATGGTGATAGGTAATTTCCTTTGCGCATAAAAAAAGTCCTTTTCCCCTGTGAAGCATTTTTTCTTCCACATATAATTTGTCACCAAAAATTGGATGGTCAATACTTGCTAAATGAATTCGTATTTGGTGAGTTCTTCCGGTTTTCGGGAACACGTTTAAAAGACTTAAATGTTCAAATCTTAAAGAGTTTACAACTGTGACAACTTCAAAATCAGTTTTGGCAGTTTTGTCTTCGATTGGCAAGTTTATTTTGCCATTTTTAAGCACTTCACCAATTACCACCGCGCAATATTTTTTTTGAATGGTATGATTTTCAAATTGGTTTCCCAAGGCAATTTGTGCAGTTTTTGTTTTGGCAATCAGCAATATTCCCGAGGTCTGATTGTCCAACCTGTGCACAGGTGTCGGCCAGGGAAGTTTATCGGGTTCTAAACTTTTTTCTAAATTAAAAGGCAAGGCATTGTAAATTGTTTTATAGGCATTTCCGCTTACTGAAAATCCAGCCGGCTTGTGAATGGCCGCCATATGATGGTCTTCAAACAAAATTTCTAAAGGCAGTTCAAATATTTTTGGCTGTGACTGCGGCGTTTCCAATAAATCGATTACCTGACCAAATTGCACATAAGTTCCTGTTTGGG
>JAWOHJ010000157.1:0-5765 GCA_046485225.1 Lutibacter sp.
CGGAGAAACCATTGATGAGACAGATTTAATCAGAAGACGCTGGCTGGACAACGATTTTTATGTGGTAAATGCGAATGCCACTTACAAAAATGAAGCGGTAGAATTTATCTTCGGAACTTCTTACAGCAACTATAAAGGAAAACATTTCGGGGAAATTATTTGGGCTGAATTTGCCAGCGATTCTGAAATTAGAGATCATTATTACGATGCCAATACCAAAAAAAATGACGCCAATATTTTTGGAAAATTGACCTATAATTTGAATGATTCCTGGACGTTATTTACGGATTTGCAAGGCAGATTTGTGAAATTTGATTTGAAAGGATTGACTTCAGACAGAACACCTATAAATGTTGATGAAAACTATTCGTTTTTTAATCCGAAAGCCGGTTTGACTTTTGAAGCAAATACCAATAACAGTTTCTATTTATCGTATGCAAAAGCAAACAGAGAACCAAATCGCAACGATTTTGAAAACGGCATTTTTACTTCAGAAAAATTAAATGATTTTGAATTGGGATGGCGTTTTAAAAATGAAGCCGTTAAAATAAACAGCAATGTTTATTATATGTTTTACAAAGACCAGCTGGTTTTAACCGGCGCCATTGATGATACCGGATCGCCAATAAGAGCCACCAGCGGAAAAAGTTACCGACTTGGATTGGAAATAGATGCGCAGCTTAAATTGACCGATAAATTTTATGTTCAACCAAATATAGCCATCAGCAGCAACAAAAATGTTGATTTCTTAACCACTTGGAATGGTGAATTGGTTGATTTGGGAAATACCGACATCGCATTTTCTCCGAATTTTATCGCTGCAAATGCCTTTGTGTTTCAACCAAATGCAAGAATGCAATTTTCCCTGTTGTCTAAATTTGTCGGGGAACAATATATGGGAAATATTGACAATGCAAACTCAAAACTGGACAGTTATTTTGTGAACGATTTAAATATTTCTTATGAAATTAATCCGAAAAAGGTAGTCAAATCAATAGTACTAAGTGCCTTGGTGAATAATATTTTTAATGTGAAATATATTTCAAACGGCTATTATTACACCTATGATGATGATTGGTCGGTTCCAAATCAAACAACTACTTTGGATGGCGCAGGTTATTATCCGCAAGCCACAAGAAACTTTTTGGTTGGAGCAACTTTGAAGTTTTAACAAAAAAATACTTTTTAAACGCGGGTTAAACCGCGTTTAAAAAGTATCATCATAATCGTTTAAATAAATTACTTTTCTTCTGAAATCATTTTGCCTGTGGCGCAACTCACAAAAGACTTTGCTTTGTGCAACATCGTGTTTGAATCACCATCCGCAGGATATCCCATACTGGATAATTTTTCTTTAACTTGTTGAATCACCAATTCATCAGTAGCATCTATGCTCACTTCCGAAGTGTTTAAATTAATCAAAATTTCATGTACGCCTTCTATATTGACAATACCTTTTTTTATGGTATTGGCACATCCGCCGCATTTTAAATTTAATATTTTAATTACTGTCATTTTTTCAGTTTTTGTAAAATTACATGAATTTCTCCTAATCAAAAGTGATGCTCCAAACACCTCTTAAATCGCCTTCATTATAACCAATAGCCTTGTCATTTGGATAAAGTGATTTTATAATTGAATCGGTTTTTACAGATACCATTTCATCAACTTTTCCGTGGCAGGCCAAACAATTTGCTTTTACAATAATTGGTGCATAATAATGCTTTTTATTATCGTTATCCACTTCCACAATGGGCGTAATTTCTTGTTTTTCTGCAATTAATTTATGATAATTGTTGATAATCTCAAGTTCTCTTTCTGAAGGTTGATTTGAAGGATTTCGCCATTTATCAGAAGTTCTTTTTATGGTTGCATTGTTTTCTTCTGATAATTTTTGAGTTAGCGGAATGGCTTCAACATTACAAAAAGGCAGTGCCTGCGCCGGGCCTCCCAATTGCATTTGCTCCGTTAACTTTTCGCTTAATGCTTTAAAAGTGGCCTGTGAAATTTCACTTCCTTTACTGGCATATTCTTTCTTTTCATTTTCCGTAAGCGAGTTACCACAAGATGCCATCGCCATAAAAACCAGTATTGTCAGTAAATTTTTCATAAGTGCTATTTTACAGTTTCATTGTTGTTTTTTAACCAATATAGAATTCCGCCATCCAAATCATAGATCTCTTTAAATCCAAAATCTGCGATTTTTCTTGAAGCTGGCGACGTTCTGTTTCCTGATCGGCAATAAATAAATATCGGTTGATTTTTATCGTATTTTGCAATTTGGTCTATAAAATTCCTGTCGTAATAATTGATATTTATAGCACCTTCAATATGACCCTGATTAAATTCCTGAGGCGTCCTAATATCAATAATTGTTTGATTTGCCGATTTTGTTTTAAATTCAGTTGGGGTCAGAACCTTTATTGCATCCGATTGAGATTGAGATTTGGTATTGCAGCTTATTCCTAAAACTGTTACAATGACCAAAAGCATTAGTTTTAATGTAGTTTTCATTTGTTTTTGATTTTTTTACAAAAGTAAAGTTACAATTAAATTTTAGCAGTAACCAAAGTTACCGCTAGTTAATAAAAAAGGGGAAGTAAAAACTTCCCCAACATATTGAATTAAAAAGAACATTTACAGCAAAGTTGTAGGACAAACATAATCGGTTAGTTTAACCCCAGTATCTTTAATATCTTTAAAACCACCTCTAACATCTGTTACATTCTTAACACCATTTGCCTGAAAAATAGAGGCTGCAATAAGCGAACGATAGCCGCTGGCGCAATGCAAAACATATTCTTTGTCCGGTTTTATTTCAGCAAAACTTGAATGAATATAATCTAAAGGAAAATTTTCAACTCCAACCACATGTTCCGAAAGATATTCAGACTCTTTTCGAACATCCAATGCAACTTCCATAGTTCCTTCTTTAAGTCTATTTGCAAACTGAGTCGCAGATATTGATCCAATTTTATCAACCTTATGACCAGCGGCCTTCCAAGAATGAATACCGCCACGCAAATATCCAAGGGTATTATCGTAACCAACTCGAGAAAGACGAATAACAACTTCTTGCTCTCTTCCTTCTTCAGCAATAAAAATTATTTTTTGATTGATATCCTTAACTAAAGCGCCAACCCAAGGTGCAAAACCACCTTCAACGCCAATATACCAAGCTCCCGGAACAGTTCCTTCCTCAGCATAAATTTCTTTTGTACGCGTGTCTATCACTAAAATATCTTTCTGCTCACTCATTTCTTTAAAAGTATCCGCATCAATAGGTGTATTACCCCTCTTCAATATTTCATCAATACTGGTATTAATACCTTTATTCATCCGCACATTGTTTCCAAAGTATTGTGGTGCTGGTTTTAAACCGGTAGTAACTTCTTTAATGAACTCTTCTTTGGTCATATCGGCTCGCAAAGCGTAGTTTGTTTTCTTTTGATTTCCTAATGTATCAAAAGTTTCTGAACTCATATTCTTCCCGCAAGCAGAGCCAGCTCCATGATTTGGATATACAATTGTATCATCTGGCAATGTCATGATTTTGTTTCGTAAAGAATCATATAAATGACCCGCTAAATCTGCTTCCGTCATATCGGACTTTACAGCCAAATCTGGCCTTCCAACATCCCCAATAAACAAACAGTCACCTGTAAATACATAAGGCGTGTTACCGTCCTTATCTATAAACAAATAAGAAGATGATTCCATAGTATGCCCCGGAGTGTGTAATAATTTAAGAGTAATATCTCCTATATTAAAAGTTTCACCATCTTTCCCTTGATGTATATCATAATTAGGGTTTGCATTTGGGCCAAAAACAATGGTCGCCCCTGTTTTTTTTGCCAAATCAACTTGACCTGATACAAAATCGGCATGAAAGTGGGTTAAAAACACATATTTTATTTTAACTCCATCAGCTTTCGCCATTTCTATATATGGTTCTGTTTCTCTTAAAGGATCAATTATGGCAGCTTCTCCTTTGGAATGGATGTAGTATGCCATTTCAGCCAAGCATCCTGTAAACAATTGTTCTACTTTCATGTCGTTCTGTTTTTTGTTTTAATTGATTTCCCGATAGCTATCGGGAGTAATTCACATATCTAAATCAGCATTTTTAACTTGCAATCATTGTGCTAAGGTCATAATTAACTGATTACTATTTTATTAAAATATGTTCTTGTTTCTCAAAATTACAAGATGAAGAATCTTTCATTTGTAATCTTAATCACATAATAGAAAATATTTTGAAAATATTAACTATTTGTCTGTTTTATGTAATCAGAAAATTTGATTCCTGTTTCCTTATTTTTTTTTCCTTCTTCAAAAGCGTCCACCGCTTCCTGAATACTCAAAAAGCAATTTTGATAACCAATTTTTTTGATGATACCGCTTTTCTCCAATACATCTCTTACCGGCCCTTTCATTCCGGTAAAAGCGATATCTATATTTAATCTTCGATACTTGGTAATCACATCATTTAGCATATAAACTCCAGAGCTGTCAATGCTATTGATACTTTCGCCGTCAATGATTATTAACTTTAATTTTTTTCCCTTTCCTGCAACGGATGTTTCCAATTTATCTTTAAAATATTGCACATTGGCAAAAAATAACTGCGCATCAAAACGTACAATTAGCATTTCTTCGGAAGTGATTAGCAATCCTTCAAATCTTTTTATATTCCTATAAAAATGCGTATTTGGAATTCGTCCCAAAATTGCGATATGCGGTTTGGTGGTTGTATAAATTAACATCCCCAACGACAATATAACGCCGACAAAAATACCCTCTTTGATGCCAACAGTTGCAGTAATTAAAAGCGTACTGTTTAAAATCACCAGTTCCCTTTTTGAATATTCCAGCAATTGTTTTGGCACTTTAAAATCTAACAAGCCAAAAACGGCAACCACAATAATTGCTGCGAGCACAGCCTCGGGCAGATAATAAAAAACAGGCGTAAAAAACAATAAAGTCAGCCCAACTACGGATCCGGAAATTATGGCCGCCATAGGTGTTCTGGCACCCGCCTGATTGTTCACCGCCGTTCTGGAAAACCCACCTGTCGCCGGATAAGTTTGAAAAAAAGAACCTACAATATTTCCCATTCCCAAGGCTATTAATTCCTGATTTGGAACCACTTTATAATCATTGTGTTTTAATTCAACGGCTTTGGCAACAGAAATCGCCTCCAAAAAACCAATAAAGGATAACGTTAATGCAATGGGAAATAAATCGATCAATGTTTGTTTTTCAAAAGAAGGAACAATAAAATCAGGCAGTCCACTTGGAATATCGCCCACTATTCTTACACCAATTTGATCCAAATTAAAAAATTTTACCAATACAATCCCCAACACAACCACCACCAATGCAGCTGGTATTTTTTTATTAAACCGTTTAAAAAAGACTAAAATCAATATAGAAACTACGCCAATTACCAAAGTGACTAAATTGGTGTCTTTTATATTTTGAAGTGCCTCATACACCAAACTATGTATTTGATTATTTCGCTGAATATCAATACCAAACAAATGTTTTAATTGGCTTAAAGCGATAATTAAAGCCGCAGCTGAAGTAAATCCGCTAATTACAGGCCTAGATAAAAAATTTACTAAAAATCCCAATTTAAAAATACCGAATAGTATCTGCAAAACACCCATCATAAAAGCCAAAAGAATTGCAAATTCGATAAAATTTTCTGTACCAATTTCCGCTAAAGTTGCAACGCCTGATGCCACAATAAGTGAATCCAT
>JAWOHJ010000257.1:0-9265 GCA_046485225.1 Lutibacter sp.
GGCGGATATTTAATTTACAGTTCCATTTATGCCGCAATTGGTGCGGCCGTTGACAGTGAAACCGATACACAACAATTTATGATGCCGGTTTTAATGCCTTTGGTGATCGCGATTTATGTGGGTTTTTCGGTGATTGAAAATCCGCAAGGACCAATTGCAGTCGCTTTTTCATTGTTTCCGTTAACTTCACCCATAGTCATGCTGATGCGAATTCCTTTTGGTGTGCCTTGGTGGCAATTAATCACTTCAATCACCTTATTAATCATTACTTTTATAGGAATGGTTTGGTTTGCAGCCAAAATTTACCGCGTGGGAATTTTAATGTACGGCAAAAAACCAAGTTACAAAGAAATATACAAATGGCTTAAATATTAATTCGATTTTTGATTTACGATTTTTGATTTACGATTTATTATTAAAAAATAAACAGATAATATAAAATAGAGGTATTTATTTTTCCTTTGTTTTACTCAAAAAAATATAAAAATGCCAAAAATATTAATTATTGAAGATGAAGCTTCCATCCGCAGGGTATTGAAGAAAATAATTTCTGAAGAAAATGAAACCTATCAGGTTGAAGAAGCGGAAGATGGTTTGATAGGGATCGATATGATTTTGAAATCGGATTTTGATTTGGTGTTGTGTGATATAAAAATGCCAAAAATGGATGGGGTAGAAGTGCTTGAAAAAATTAAAAAATTAAAACCCGAAATACCTTTTGTGATGATTTCCGGTCACGGCGATTTAGACACTGCGGTAAATACGATGCGTTTGGGCGCTTTCGATTACATCTCAAAACCACCCGATTTAAACCGTTTGCTCAACACGGTTCGCAATGCGCTGGATAAAAAGGAATTGGTTGTCCAAAACATTTTGTTGAAAAGTAAAGTGAGCAAAAAATATGAAATGATTGGCGCAAGCAAAGCCGTCACTCATATTAAAACAATGATTGATAAAGTGGCGCCAACCGATGCGCGGGTATTAATTACCGGCCCAAATGGAACGGGAAAAGAATTGGTGGCTCATTGGCTGCATGAGAAAAGCGAGCGTGCAAAATTTCCGATGGTTGAGGTAAATTGCGCCGCAATTCCTTCAGAATTGATTGAAAGCGAATTGTTTGGCCACGTTAAAGGTTCTTTTACAGGAGCCATTAAGGACAGGGCAGGTAAGTTTGAAGCCGCAAATGGCGGCACCATATTTTTGGACGAAATTGGCGATATGAGCCTTTCCGCTCAGGCAAAAGTGCTTCGCGTTTTACAGGAAAATATTATTTCTCGTGTGGGAAGCGATAAGGACATTAAAGTTGATGTGCGCGTAATTGCTGCCACAAATAAAGATTTACAAAAGGAAATAGCCGAAGGCAGATTTAGGGAAGATTTATACCATCGTTTGGCGGTAATTTTAATAAATGTTCCTTCTTTAAACGACAGAAGAGAAGATATTCCGCTTTTGATCACGTTTTTTTCCGAGCAAATTGCGGAAGAACAAGGAACGGCCGTTAAGAAATTTTCTGATAAGGCTGTAAAATTGTTGCAGGAATACGATTGGACCGGAAATATAAGAGAATTAAGAAATGTTGTTGAGCGATTAATAATATTGGGAGAAAAAGAAGTTTCCGAAAATGATGTGAAACTTTTTGCGAGTAAATAATAAATTTAAAACATAAAAAAACCCTCAAACTGAATTTATCAATTTGAGGGTTTTAAATTTTATAGCTGTTATTATTCTGTTTTTATTTCCATAAATTCCTCAAATAATTTGTAAAATTTTTCAGGTTCTTCCAAATAAGGATTATGGCCGCTTTGTTCGAATATCACAAATTTGGCTCGTGGCATAAATACTTTATACTGCACGTTAAACTCGGGCGTTGAAACACCGTCATATCTGCCTGCAGTTATCAACGTTGGGGCTTTTACGTTTTTTAAATCGAGCCTAAAATCGGTATCCATCATACTTCCGCTTACTTCAAAATCGCCATCGCGTCCAATAATTTGGGCATAAACATCATCATTCCAGTTTCTGAAATCGTATTTCGGAACATTTCCTTTGATGCTTGTATTGTGATAATAAATATATTTTGTTGGAAAGCTGCCATAAACTTTCATAAATTCTTTGTCTGATGAAACGAACCCCAAATTTCTTAAGGAATCAACTTTTTTCCATAGTTCGGGAAAATGGGTTTTCGCATAATGGTTATAACTGTCGCAATTGGCTTGCCACATCAATCCGCTATGAAAAGCGGCAATAATCACCATTTTATTGGTGTGGTTTGGATATTTGATTGCATAATTTTGGGCAGGAACACTTCCGTAGGAATGGCCAACAATCGAAATTTTTTCAAAACCCAATTGTCTCCTGATTTTTTCAATTAAATCAGTATCATTTTCAACTGAATATTCACTTTTGTTTTTTGCGTCATCCGATTTTCCCCTGCCCAAAAAATCAAAAAATACCACCGTATTTGTTTTGTAATATTGGCCAAAAGCACCTTGCATATAATCGTGGGAATTTCCGGGTCCGCCCGGAATAAAGAAAATTGGATCACCGCTTCCTTTTACTTCAACATTAATATTGTATCCGTCAATCGTTAAAAACTTCGATTCAAATTTGTCAAAAATAGTTGGGTCAACTTGCGCCTGAAGATTAGTTATCAGTAATAAAAATAATAAAAACGTCGTAATTTTTTTCATCATTGTTTGGTTTGTTTAAATATATTCAAATTCTAAACAATTCATAATATATAAATTACAAATTTTAATTTATTGTTATCAATAAAATTGATGCGTTTATCAAAAATTAGGATAGGATTGTTTTTTTAACAACTTATAATAATGGTTACATTTGCAAAAAATTTGAATTAATAACAATAAAAGAATAAATAAATTATGGCAACACTTGTTGGTAAAAAATTTCCGAATTTAAATGTAGACGCAATGAATGAAATGGGCGATACTTTTAAAATTAATGTATTTGAAGAAGCAGTAAAAAATAATAAAAAAGTGATTTTATTTTGGTATCCAAAAGATTTCACCTTCGTTTGTCCAACAGAATTACACGCTTTTCAAGCAGCTTTACCTGAATTTGAAAAAAGAAATACTGTGGTTATTGGTGCATCATGCGATACGCCAGAAGTACATTTTGCATGGTTAAATACGGCTAAAGACAATGGCGGAATTGAAGGCGTTACCTACCCAATTTTAGCTGACAGCAATAGAAATTTGGCAAACAGATTGGGCATTTTGGATGTTACCAATGAATCTTATGATGAAGAAACTGGCGCATTCCAAGTTGAAGGAGATAATGTGACTTACAGAGCAACTTATTTAATTGATGAAGAAGGAACGGTTTTTCATGAAGGCGTAAACCATATGCCATTGGGAAGAAACGTAAAAGAATTTTTACGTTTGATAGATGCATTTACGCATGTTCAGGAAAAAGGAGAAGTTTGTCCGGCCAACTGGGAAGAAGGAAAAGACGCTATGGACGCCGACAGAAAAGGTGTTGCAAGTTATTTGGCTTCTCACTAAAAAATAATTAGGATGTTTCAAGAAATAACAGAAGACAATTTACCTCAAATAGTAAGTGAAAACAAAACGGTTGTCGTTCAATTTTCTGCAACTTGGTGCGGAAACTGTCGGATTATGAAGCCTAAATTTAAAAAATTGGCATCAGAAAATGACACTGTAGCTTTTGTAATTGTGGACTCGGAAAAGTTTCCGGAATCTCGAAAAATGGCAAAAGTTGACAATCTGCCTACATTTGCAACCTATAAAGATGGTGTTTTTGTGGACCAGGTTCAAACCAATAAATTCGAACTTTTAAACGATTTAGTAAATGAAGTTACCAATAATTAAGCATTTAACTAATTTTATCGAAGAAAACGATCAAGATTACGTGATTGAAACCATTGAAACTTTGGAAGCTTTAACGGAAGTATCTTCTTTAAAAGACGAAGAATTAGATGTTATTGGCGAAATTATTTCAAACCTTTACGGAGCGCTTGAAGTTCATAAAATGGTAAAAGAAGGAATGCCTCAAAAGGAAGCTTTGAACACTTTTATGAAACGCGTTTTAGGTTCCATAGACACTTAGAAATTATAACTACTGACTAACGCAAAAAAATCCCAAAAATTTTGGGATTTTTTTATGCCTTTAATGTTATATATTTATCAAAAAGATTTTAAAAATGGAGAACCATAAAGTTACAGGCACCATAGATTTAAGTGAAATGAGTGCAATGAAAGTTATTGAAGATGCGAAAAAAAGACTTAAAAAAGCCAGAAAAGAACTCAGTGATTTGCAGGAGACCATGTATGCCGAAGGAAAACATGCGGTGTTAATTTGTTTGCAGGGAATGGATACATCGGGCAAAGACAGTTTGATAAAGGAAGTATTTAAAGATGTAAACGCAAGAGGTGTAGTGGTTTATAGTTTTAAAGTGCCAACGGAACTGGAATTAAAACACGATTATTTATGGCGCCATTATATTGCCTTACCCGAACGCGGAAAGATTGGCGTTTTTAACAGAACGCATTATGAAAATGTGTTGGTTACGCGTGTTCATCCCGAATATGTTTTAGGAGAAAATATTCCGGCGGTAAAAAGTTTGGATGATTTATCCGATGATTTTTACCATAAAAGAATGGAAGAAATCAATGAATTTGAAGAAAATTTGGTGGCTAATGGAACCATCATTTTAAAATTCTTCCTGAATATTTCAAAAGAAGAACAAAAGAACCGATTGTTAAGAAGATTGGATCTTCAAGAAAAAAACTGGAAATTTTCTCCCGGCGATTTAAAGGAACGCAAACTTTGGAATGAGTATCAGTTTTGTTATCAGGATTTGCTTAACAAAACTTCAAAAGTGCATGCGCCTTGGTTTGTAATTCCTGCCGATGATAAGCCAACAGCCCGTTTACTGGTGGCGAATATTATTGTGGAAACTTTGAAAAAATATAATTTTAAGGAGCCGGATTTACCCGAAAAATATAGATTGGAAATAGAAAATTATAAAGCGCAACTGGCAAGTGAATAAGCCCATCATAATATTGCTCTTTTGTTAAAAAGTTTAGAAAACTATTTTTAGAAATTCTAAAAATTGCCATACAAATAGTATCTTTACCGATCAACTAACAAAAAAAAACTATGGGATTAAAATTAAAAAAACCAATCATATTTTTTGATCTGGAAACAACAGGCATTAATATTGCCAAAGATAGAATTGTAGAAATCTCTATTTTAAAAGTATTTCCAAATGGAAATAAGGAAAGTAAAACCTGGCTGGTGAATCCGGAAATGGAAATCCCAAAAGAAGCTTCCGATATTCATGGCATTACAAATGAAAAAGTGGTTACCGAGCCAACTTTTAATGAATTGGCATCAAAAGTGAGCGAAATGATTGAAGGATGTGATTTGGCAGGATTCAATTCAAACCGATTTGACATTCCGTTGTTGGCCGAAGAAATGTTGCGCGCCAATGTTGATTTTAGCATGAATAACAGGGTTTCTATTGATGTTCAGGTAATATTTCATAAAAAAGAAGAACGTACATTAAGTGCCGGTTATCAATTTTATTGCGGTCAAAATTTGGACAATGCACATTCTGCCGAGGCGGATACCAATGCAACTTATGAAATTTTATTGGCCCAGTTAGAAAAATATGATGATTTAGAAAATGACGTTCAGTTTTTAAATGATTATTCCACCCACGTAAAAAGAGCGGATTTGGCCGGATTTATATTGTTTAATGAAAAAAATGAAGAAATTTTCACCTTCGGAAAATATAAAGGCTATAAAGTTGAGAAAGTGTTAAAAGATGATAAAGGTTATTATTCGTGGATTCAAAATGCCGATTTTCCTTTGTACACCAAAAAAGTATTGGGGGAAATAAGAGACCGTCTTTACCCAAAAAAGGAAGCGGTTACCCTTGAAGATTTAAAAAATAAATTCAATCAAAAAATATAATATGTTAGTAAATTTTGACAGTTTGGAAGATACCTCTAAAATTTGGATTTACCAATCCAACAGAGAATTATCGGAAAATGAAGTTGCAGAAATTAGCCATAATTTAGAAAATTTTATTGGTGCTTGGAAACGTCATGGAGACGATTTAAAAGCCTCATACCAAATAAAATACAATCAATTTATTGTGATTGCCGTCGATGAAAATTTTAATGAAGTTTCGGGCTGTTCCATAGATGCTTCGGTGAATTTGATCAAGCGATTTGAACAAAAATTTTCCGTTGATTTAACCAATAAATTAAATATTTCTTTCAAAGACAACCACAACATCAACGTGGTAAGTATGTCCGATTTTCAAAATTATGCCAAGCAGCAAAAAATAACTTCAAACACAATGGTGTTTAACAATATGATTACCAATAAGGGTGATTTTAAACAACATTGGGAAGTTACAGCCGATAAAAGCTGGCACAAGCGTTTTTTAGCAGTCACCAATTAAAAAAGCAATTCTTAATGGTTTTTGGTTTCATTTTTGATAACGATAGTGAAACAAATTTTCAATGAAATCATTCCTCAATCCAAAAAATTCATGATTAAAAAAATATTGTTCCTGTTTTTGCTGCTGAATTGTGCTTTTTTGGAAGCGCAAAACTCGGATCCATTAAGAACAAATGATGTTAAAGCCCAAACGAAATGGGTGGACAGTTTAATGAATCACATGACGCTTGATCAAAAAATTGGCCAGTTGTTTATGGTGCAGGCCTATTCTAATTTGGATGAAAAACACCGTAATTCTATCGACAGTTTAATTGAAAACTACCACATTGGCGGATTAATTTTTATGCAGGGAACGCCAGAAAAACAGGCGGTTTTAACCAATAATTATCAATCAAATTCCAAAATCCCTTTGTTGATTGGTTTTGATGGCGAATGGGGCCTGGATATGCGTTTAAAAAACACCTATCGTTTCCCTTGGAATATGACGCTTGGCGCGATTACCGATAATAAATTGGTCGAAGAATTTGGTGCGCAATTGGGAAAACATTGCAAACGCATGGGCATTCATATTAATTTTGCGCCGGTGGTGGATATCAATATAAATCCTGAAAATCCAATCATAGGAAATCGTTCTTTTGGAGAAAACAGGGAAAATGTCACACAAAAAGCATTGGCTTTTGTGAAAGGAATGCAAAGCCAACATGTGCTGTCAAATGCCAAACATTTTCCTGGGCATGGCGATACGGCAACCGATTCCCACAAATCTTTGCCGGTTTTGGATTTTGATTTTGATCGGTTGGATTCAATTGAACTTTATCCGTATAAACAATTAATAGACAATAATTTAACCAGTGTCATGGTAGCGCATTTAAGTGTGATTGGTTTGGAAGAAAATAAAGATTGCCCAACATCACTTTCTTATCAGGTGATTACCAAATTACTTAAGGAGAAAATGCATTTTGAGGGATTGATTTTAACGGATGCTTTAAATATGAATGGCGTTGCCAGTTATGCTAAACTCGGCGATATTAATTTGGAGGCATTACTCGCCGGCAATGATATGTTGTTAATTCCTACTGATGTTCCTTTGGCCGTTGACACCATTAAGGCTGCCTTAAAAGAAAACTTGATTACTGTCGATCGCATCAATTATTCCGTCAGAAAAATTTTAAAAGCAAAATATTGGGCTGGATTGAACAACTATAAAAAGATTGAATTAGACAATTTACAGCAAGATTTGAACGCAATTGAAGATGAATTGCTTCATCGAAATTTGGTCGAAAACTCCATTACGCTGCTAAAAAATGAATCATTAATTTTTCCGATTCAGCATTTAGAGCGTAAGAAAATTGCTTATGTTAAACTGGGTGATGCAAATCATAGCGATTTTTTAAACATGTTAAAGAATTATGCCGATGTTGATGAGGTTTCAAATGAAAATATTGACAGTTTAATGACACAGCTGAAACCTTATAATCTTGTAATTGTTGGCTATCACAAGTCAAATGACAATCCGTGGAAAGACTATAAATTTAAAGCTGAAGAATTGAGTAAGTTGCAAGAAATTGGCAAATCCAAAAACGTAATCTTAGATGTTTTTGCAAGTCCGTACAGTTTATTGCAGCTCGAAAATTTTAAACATATTGAAGGTGTTGTAGTCTCTTTTCAAAATAGTAAAATTGCCCAGGAAATTTCGGCACAAATGCTCTTTGGTGCTCTGAATATTAAAGGAAAATTGCCCGTTTCAATCGCTGGAGAATTTTCTGAAAATGATGGATTGCTATCAAATTCACTAGGGGTCTTAGGTTATTCCATACCGGAAGACGTGGGATTGAGCAGTGAAAAATTAAGTAAAATAGACTCGGTGGCCACTGTTGCCTTAAATGGAAAAATGGCTCCGGGAATGCAAATTTTGGTGGCCCGAAAAGGTAAAGTAGTGTATCAAAAAAGTTTTGGTTTTCACACCGATATTGATAGTATTCCAGTTGTGAACAGTGATTTGTATGATGTTGCATCGCTTACAAAAATAGTGGCCACATTGCCGCTGATTATGGAACTGGAAGAACGAAATGTTCTACATTTAAACAGCACTTTGGGAAGCTTAATTCACAAATTAAGAAGAACAAATAAAAATAAATTGACTGTTAAAGAAGTGCTTTCGCATTATGGAGGGTTACAAGCCTGGCTTCCATTTTATTTAAATACGATTGACAGTGCGACTAAAATGCCTTCATCCAAATATTACAGTGTTGAAAAAAGTGACAAATTCAATATTAGAATTACGGACAGTTTGTATTTGCTCGGTAGTTATGAAGATGAAATGTTTGATCTTATCGCGGATTCAAAACTTCTTAAAAAGATGGAATACAAATACAGTGACTTGCCTTATTATATCTTTAAAGAGTATCTTGAACATCATTATAAAAGTGATTTAAATGTGCTTACCCAACTGCATTTTTACAGGCCGATGGGTGCAAACAGGACAACGTATTTGCCTTTGGGAAAATTTTCAAAAAATGAGATTGTTCCTACCGAAAAAGATAATTATTACCGTTACAAATTGGTTCATGGCGACGTGCACGATATGGGTGCGGCCATGCAAGGCGGAGTTGGCGGCCACGCCGGTATATTTTCAAACGCTAATGATATTGCTAAAATTATGCAAATGTACCTTCAAAAAGGTTATTATGGCGGACAAAGATATTTAAAACCGGAAACCATTGATAAATTTAACCATCGTTATTTTGCTGAAGAAGGCGTTAGAAAAGGTGTTGGTTTCGACAAACAGCAACTAGACAAAGATATC
>JAWOHJ010000378.1:0-2867 GCA_046485225.1 Lutibacter sp.
AATATCTGGAGAATCAATCACACCACGAAGCATTTGTAAAAAGTCGGGAACAATTCCTTCCACATTGTCGGTTACAAATACCTGATTTTGATACAATTGAATTTTATCTTTTGCCTGATCAATATTCTTTGTCAGTTTTGGAAAATATAAAATTCCGGTTAAATTGAACGGATAATCAACATTTAAATGAATGTTAAATAAGGGTTCTTCAAATTGCATCGGATACAATTCCCGGTAAAAATCGGCATAATCTTCTTCTTTTAAATCGGTCGGATTTTTCGTCCAAGCCGGATTTGGGTTGTTTACAATATTATTAACCGTAATTTTTTCCGGTTTTGCATCTTCAGGCGCATCATCAGCCAAAGGCAACGTTTCTTCACGCGTTCCAAATTTAATTGGAATAGGCATAAACTTGTTGTATTTGTTAAGTAATTGCGTAATACGATGCTCTTCTAAAAACTCTGTGGAATCCTCGGCAATGTGCAACACTATTTCTGTTCCGCGCTCGGTTCTTTCAACATCTTCCAAGATATATTGCGGACTTCCGTCGCATTCCCATCGTACTGCTTTTGCATCTTCCTGATATGATTTTGTGAAAATCTCCACTTTTTCGGCAACCATAAAAGAAGAGTAGAACCCCAATCCGAAATGACCGATAATTCCTGTGTCTTCAACTTTGTCTTTGTATTTCTCAACAAATTCTTCAGCACCTGAAAAAGCGATTTGGTTGATGTATTTTTTTACTTCATCACCCGTCATCCCAACACCTTGGTCAATAATCCTGATTTCTTTTTTTTCTTTATCTACTTTTATTTCGATCATCGGATTTCCAATATCGCCCTTAATTTCACCTAAAGTGGATAAATGTTTTAATTTCAACGTAGCATCCGTTGCATTTGAAACAAGCTCACGCAAAAATATTTCGTGATCAGAATACAAGAATTTTTTAATGATGGGAAAAATATTTTCAGCCGTTACTTTAATACTTCCTTTTGCCATATCTTTTAGTTTTTGATTTATTATTTACCTTCTGTTATAGTCAAAAAAAATACCAAAGTGCGAAAGGTGACAAATTGGCAATGTTATATAAATTGTGAATTCGGATAATTATGTATATTCGTTTTTGAATTTTTATAGATGAATTAAAAAAATGGCACAACCGGATTTTGATTATGTGATTATTGGCAGCGGGTTTGGAGGATCGGTAAGTGCTTTGCGACTTTCAGAAAAAGGTTACAAAGTCTTGGTGATTGAAAAAGGCAAGTGGTTTACCGGCAAAGATTTTCCCAAAACCAACTGGAATCTGAAAAAGTGGTTATGGCAGCCAAATATGAAGTTGTTTGGGTTTTTTAAAATGACTTTTTTAAACCACGTGACCGTTTTATCGGGCGTTGGCGTTGGCGGCGGTTCACTCACTTATGCCAATACTCTGCCAATTCCCAAATCAAATTTTTTCACTTCGGGAAGTTGGGCCGCTTTAAACAATTGGGAAGAAGCACTGAAACCGCATTATGAAACCGCTTATAAAATGCTGGGCGCGGCAACAAATCCTTCCTTTTTTGAAGCAGATGAAACCCTGCGGAAATTGGCCAATGAAATTGGGAAAGAAAATGCTTTTGAGGCGACAAATGTGGCAGTTTATTTTGGGGAAGCAGGAAGAACGGTAGAAGATCCCTATTTTGAAGGAAAAGGTCCCGACAGAACCGGATGCGTTTTTTGCGGTGCTTGTATGACGGGTTGCCGGTACAATGCAAAAAACACGTTGGATAAGAATTATTTGTATTTGGCGCAACAGTTGGGTGCAGAAATTTTGGCCGAAAAAGAAGTGGTCGATGTGACAGTTTTAGGAGCAAAAAATGGTGCTGACGGTTACAAAATTGAATTTATTTCGAGTATCGGAAAAAAGGAAAAAGCCAGTGTTACTGCAAAAGGCATTATTTTTTCAGGCGGCGTTGTGGGTACGGTGCCTTTGCTTTTAAAACTAAAACAAAAATCGCTGCCAAACTTGTCGGAAATGGTTGGATGCGCCATAAGAACCAACAACGAATCTTTAATGCTGGTGACTTCAACCAATAAAAATTTCAAGGATTTTTCCAAAGGAATTGCCATTGGCTCAATTCTGCAAACCAGTGAAAATTCACATTTAGAACCTGTGCGATACGGCGTAGGTTCCGCTTTTTTCCGAACAATGACCATTCCGGTTATCTTTAATAAATACGCAGTATTGCGACTTTTGGGTGTGTTGTTTTTATTGCTCAAATTCCCATTGAAGATGTTGAAAACAGTTTTTGCCAAAAATTATGCGAAACGCACGTCCGTTTTACTGTTTATGCAATCGGTTGACAGCACTATCAGATTAAAATTGGGAAAAATCACACAAATGAAAACGGTGGCCGAAAACGGACCGAAACCATCAGGAATTATTCCCGAAGCATTTGCGTTAAGCAAAAAATACGGCAAATTAGTCAACGGAATTCCCTTTGGAAATTTTGTCGATGTTTTGCTGGGAACGCCAACCACTGCACATATTTTGGGTGGCGCGGTGATGGGTGAAGACCGTTCCAAAGGTGTTATCGACAAAAATAACCTGGTTTTTGGCTATCAAAATATGTTTGTCTGCGACGGTTCTATGATTTCTGCAAATCCGGGTGTAAATCCGTCCTTGACGATTACCGCAATTACGGAATATGCGATGGGTAAAATTCAGCCAAAGACTTCTTAATTAATTTTGGCTAAGTTCTTATTACAACAGCATTTGCGTTAGGGATTGAACGGCCTGTTTGAGCTATTTTTTTGTTGCTTTTCGCAACTAAAAAAAGCGAGTAGTGAAAGCCCGACCCTTGTGGTAACGCCTACCGAAAAGGCAG
>JAWOHJ010000149.1:0-4668 GCA_046485225.1 Lutibacter sp.
ATACAAAATTTCACGAAGCCGATGTTACTTTTTCAAAAGATCTAAAAACGGTGTATTTTACGCGAAGCAATTATTTTGAAGGAAGATATGGCAAAGATTCTTTAGGTGTCAATAGGTTAAAAATGTTTAAAGCCACGCAAGATGCAGCTGGTAACTGGTCAGAAATTTATAATATGCCATTCAATAATGATAATTATTCTGTTGGTCATCCAACCTTAAGCGAAGACCAAAAAACCTTGTATTTTATTTCGGATATGCCGGGAACATTGGGAAAAACAGATATTTTTAAAGTTGCAGTCAATGATGATGGCTCTTACGGAACACCCATAAATTTAGGAAAAGAGATTAATACGCCCGAAAAAGAAATGTTTCCGTTTATTGCTGGTAACGATGAATTGTATTTTTCATCAGAAGGCAGGGGAGGTTTAGGAATGCTAGATGTATTTATGAGTAAACTAAATGAAAATGGTGTTGAATATACCAAACATTTAGAAGAACCAATAAATAGCGAAAAGGACGATTTAGGTTTTATCATTAATAAAGAAACCGGAGAAGGCTACTTTACTTCAAATCGATCTGGCGGAAAAGGAGATGATGATATTTATTATTTCAGAAATTTAGAGTGCAACCAATCTATAGTTGGATTGGTTAAAGATAAAAAAACAGGATGGGTTTTGCCTGGAACATTGGTAACTGTGTTTAAAAACAATATCAAAATAGACAATCTTACCACTACTGTTGGAGAAAAGGGCGAATTTGAGTTTCCTTTGGATTGCGAATCCGCTTATAAAATTGTTGGAAATAAACAAAATTATCTTCAGACTTCTTTGGATTTAAATACAACTGATGTAAACAAAAAGGTACATCAAGTAACACTTATAATGGAACCTGATGAAGAGTTTGTTGTTGTTGGAGACAAGATACTGCTCAAATTAAATACCATTTATTTCGATTTTGATAAATCTGATATCAGACCTGATGCTGAAATTGAGTTAAAGAAAGCCATTGAAATCATGAAAAAATATCCGGATATCGTTGTTGAATTTGGTGCGCATTGCGATTCAAGAGGACCAGATGCTTATAACGATAAATTATCTGAAAGAAGAGCAAAATCAACCGTTTCCTATATGACTGCAAGAGGTATCTCATCTGAAAGATTGACAGGAAAAGGCTATGGAGAAAGAATGTTGGTTAATAATTGTACCAATGGCGTAAAATGTACCGAGGAAGAACACCAATTAAACCGACGTACCGAATTTGTAATTAAAAATCCTGAAATCATTAATAATCATAGGTAATCATAAAAAGAATTTGATTTTCTTGGCAGCCATATAAACTTCCTTGATACTACTACCGTTGTGGGGACGACATTTATCTAATAGTTTATTATGGCTGCTTTTTTTGTTGATGTTTATCCTGACTAAGAACTAAAAATCTTACGAATTCAACAGAAACTCCTTTAATTCTATATACTTTGAAATCTTTATCGAAACTTTTTCTTTATCAATGACTTCCTTGATTTGTTTCGGCAGATCAATGGTTTCATTAATGATTGGCTCAACAACGTTTAAAAATTTTACAGGATGCGCCGTTTCTAAAAATATGCCGAAGGCGTTATCGTCAATGCCATGTTTTTTCAATCCCAAATAACCAACCGCACCATGCGGATCGGCAATATAATGGTGTTTTTCCTTAATTTCTTTCATGGCATTTTGGGTTGCTGCATCCGCAAACGCATAGGAGGAAAGCACTTCTTTTAGTTTGGCATTGTCATTTTTAAAGATTTCTAAAATGCGGACAAAATTACTGGGATCTCCAACATCCATCGCATTTGAAATGGTTTGTTTTGAAGGTTTTGGTGTATAAATCCCTGTTTCCAGATAATTGGGAACAATATCGTTTATATTCGTAGCCGCAATAAACTGTTTAACAGGCAATCCCAACTTGTGCGCCATTAAACCGGCACAAATATTTCCAAAATTTCCGCTGGGAACAGAAAAAATCAAGTCTTTATTCTTGCTTTTTAATTGTTTATAGGCAAAAAAGAAATAAAACATTTGCGGCAGCCAGCGTGCCACATTGATTGAATTTGCTGAGGTTAAATTTTTATTGGCAATCAATTCAGCATCCAAAAACGCCCTTTTCACCATGGCCTGGCAATCGTCGAAAGTACCGGTTACTTCCAAAGCGGTAATGTTCTGTCCTAAAGTTGTCAGTTGCTTTTCCTGAACGTCGCTCACCTTGCCACTTGGGTATAAAATTACCACATCAACGCCTTCAACGCCAAGAAAACCGCTAGCCACCGCACCGCCGGTATCACCTGAAGTTGCTACCAAAACCGTTACTTTGGCTGTTTTTTCTTCTTTGTTGAAATAACCCAAGCAACGCGCCATAAAACGCGCACCGACATCTTTAAACGCCATGGTCGGACCGTGAAATAATTCCAAAGCGGCAATATTTTCTTCAATAGCTACAATAGGAAAATCAAAGTTCAATGTTTCTTCAATAATTTCTTTCAATTCCTTTTCGGGAATTTCATCGGCAACGAATTGTTTGATTACTTCAAAGCCAATTTCGGCATTTGAATACTTTTCAATATTATTTAAAAATTCTTCGCTTAAAGGGGTTATTTTCTCTGGAAAATACAAACCTTTATCGGGCGCCAAACCTTTGATTACGGCATCTTTAAAGGTGACGTTTGGCGCTATTTTATTTAAACTGTAAAAGTTCATATTACTTACTTTCTAAAATTTTTATTCCTTCTTTATTCACTTTTGATACGTGAATATCATACGGTAAACCAACTTTATTGTAAACCAATCGCATTGCTTCCGCCACTTTTAAAGCGTTTTCTTTTCCTTTACTTAACGCAAAAACTGAAGGACCGGAACCGGAAATACCACATCCCAAAGCACCTGCTTTCACCGATTCAATTTTCAATAAATCAAAAGCCGGAATTAAAATGGAACGAATGGGCTCCACAATAAAATCCTCCAATGAACGCCCGATAAGTTCATAATCTTCCGTATAAAGTCCGCTGATTAATCCGCCCACATTTCCCCATTGTTTGATGGCATTTTTTAAGGTGACATTTGTTTTCAAAATTTCACGTGCATCGGAAGTTTTTACTTCAATTTGAGGGTGAATGACCGTTACGAACAATTCAGATGGTGTATGAATGTTGATAATATCCAAAGGGTCATAACTTCTCACCAAGGTAAAACCGCCAAACAGGGCAGGAGCCACGTTGTCGGCGTGCGGAACACCGCTTGCCAAACGTTCGCCTTCCATGGCAAAACGAACCAAATCTTTGGTACTGAAAGGATCTCCCAACAATTTATTGATGGCCCAAACCGCTCCGGCAGAACTTGCGGCACTGCTGCCAATGCCGCTTCCCGGTTTTATGCGCTTGTCTATTTCAATTTCAAATCCGAAATCGGTGTTAATTTCAGCCAGCAGCGCCAACGCCGCAACGCCCGACACATTTTTATGTGTTTCCAAAGGAACCGATTGTCCGGTAATTTTTGTGATTCTAACGCCTTTTTCAGTCACTTTTCTGATGGTCATTTCGTCGCCGACAGTGTCTAAAGCCAATCCCAGTACATCAAAACCGCAAGAAACATTCGCAATGGTTGCAGGCGTAAATATTTTTAGTTCTTTCATTTTTTAATTATTACCAATTCTAATAATATCGGCAAATAAACCAGAAGCTGTAACATCGGCTCCTGCGCCGGCACCTTTGATAATCAAGGGTTGTTCGCTATATCTGTTTGTAAAAAACAACACAATATTGTCTTTTCCTGCCAAATCATAAAATGGGTGCGTGGCCGGAATTTCCTTCAAACCAACACTTGCCTTTCCATTGTTGAATTCGGCGACATATTTAAGTCGACAATTTTTTGCTTCTGCATTTTTTCGCAATTGGGAAAAGTGAGCGGATTCCGTTTTCAAGGTTTCCATAAAATCGGGTACTGATTTGGCTTCCAAACTTAATTTTGGCAAAAAGGAATCGTTTGCAATATCGCTTAATTCGAGTTTTGTTCCGCTTTCTCTGGCCAAGATTAAAATTTTACGCGCAACGTCAACACCACTTAAATCTATTCTTGGGTCAGGCTCTGTATAACCTTCAACTCCAGCTTGTTGAACCACTTCAAAAAACGAAGTTTGTTCATTGAAATTATTGAAAATAAAGTTTAAACTGCCCGAAAGTACCGCCTGTATTTGGGTAACTTTATCGCCCGAAGCAATTAAGTTTTTAAGCGTATCTATAATCGGTAAACCTGCACCAACATTGGTTTCGAATAAAAATGGCGCACTGTATTTTCTGCTTAAATTTTTCAAATTTACATAGTTGTCATAATTTGAAGAGCAGGCAATTTTATTGCAGGTTACCACAGCCACGCTTTCCTTTAAATAACTGGCATATAAATTTGCGACAGACTCTTCTGCGGTGTTGTCCACAAATATGCTGTTTCTGAAATTTAACTCGGTGATTTTGTCGTGGAAAGCATCCATATTCAGATTTTCAGCCTTGTCCAACTGTATTTTCCAGGAGTCTAAATCAATTCCGTCTTCATTAAACAACATCTTTTTTGAATTCGCCATGCCAATTACCCGAACCTGTAATTTCAACTGTTCCAATAAATAAGGTTGCTGATTTTTAATTTG
>JAWOHJ010000338.1:0-2711 GCA_046485225.1 Lutibacter sp.
CATATCGGTAAAAAAATGTGTGAAAAACTGCGACAGTTAATTCCGCGCCAACAATTTGACATTCCGATTCAGGCGGCAATTGGCGCTAAAATTATTTCGCGTGAAACGGTAAAAGCACTGAGGAAAGATGTGACCGCAAAATGTTACGGCGGTGATATTTCGCGTAAACGAAAACTGCTGGAAAAACAAAAAAAAGGTAAAAAACGAATGAGACAAGTAGGAAACGTTGAAATTCCGCAGGAAGCATTTATGGCCGTTTTAAAATTAAACGATTAAATCCCATCCCCGGCTCCCGCAATAAAAGCGGGACAGGCTCTCCCCAAGGGAAGGGAGATTAAACGCTTTCGCTGGCTCAAGCGTTTATTTGCAACATTCATAAAACTAAAAAAGCACCGTTTTCACGGTGCTTTTTTATGAATTTTGAAGAAATTATTCTCCGTGCATCCACTCTTTTTTACCCATTAATTGATCTTCAGTTTCTACATGTTCTTCATCTAGAATACAACAATCAACCGGACATACTGAAGCACATTGTGGTTCATCGTGAAAACCTTTACACTCTGTACATTTATCAGTTACAATAAAATAAAATTCGTCAGATATTGGCTCATTTCTTTTATCGGCATCAGCTTGTTTACCATTAGGTAAAGTTACCATTCCTTTTAATGAAGTTCCATCTGAGTATGCCCAATCTCCATCTGGTTCGTATATTGCATTATTTGGACATTCTGAAATACATGCATCGCAATTGATACATTCGTCTGTTATTCTAATAGCCATGATTTGTAATTTTTATTATTTAATTATTCAACAAAATTATATAAAATTTATGCAAGTCTAGGTGACAAAAGTCATTTCCTCTTTAAAAAAGTAAACATACCTTTGGGACCTTATGTTAAACTTACGATAATTTTCAATAAATTTAAACAAATTTTTTTAATTTACATTACTTATGATTACAACTAAAGCAATTCTTCAACCTGAGGTACTGGAAGCAGTAGTTGTCAGGTTTGTCGGGGATTCAGGAGACGGAATGCAGTTAACAGGAACTCAATTTACGGATACCTCGGCAATGTTTGGTAATGATATCGCAACTTTCCCCAACTATCCTTCTGAAATTAGAGCTCCGCAAGGAAGTTTATATGGTGTTTCAGGATTCCAGGTTCATATAGGAAGCGTAGAAATTAGCACCCCAGGAGACAATGTGGATTTGTTGGTTGCTATGAACCCTGCCGCTTTAAAAACCAATTTATATGCTGTAAAACCAGGCCACACCATTATTGTGGATACGGATTCTTTTACAAAGAAAAACTTAGACAAAGCAGAATATAAAACCAATCCGTTGGAGGATGGTAGTTTAGAAAACTATCGTGTTATTCAGGTTGATATGACAACAATGACCAAAGAAGCCCTGAAAGATGTGGAAGGGTTGGACAATAAATCGATTACCCGAAGCAAAAATATGTTTTCTTTAGGAATGGTTTATTGGATGTACGATCGTTCATTAGAGCATACGGTTGATTTTTTCAACAAAAAATTTAAAGGAAAACAGCATTTAGTTGAGGCAAATACCAAAGTATTGAACGCCGGTTATTATTTTGCCGAAACGTTGGAATTGATTCCTAATGCCTATACAATTTCTCCTGCCAAAATGGTACCGGGAACTTACAGAATTATCGGCGGAAATACCGCTACTGCCTGGGGATTGTTGGCAGCTTCAGAGAAATCTGGTTTAGAGCTGTTTTTAGGTTCTTACCCTATTACTCCGGCCACTGACATTTTACATGAATTGGTAAAACACAAACATTTTGGCGTAAAAGCTTTTCAGGCAGAAGACGAAATTGCCGGAGTTACTTCAGCCATTGGCGCAGCCTTCGCCGGTGATTTAGCGATTACAACAACCTCAGGGCCAGGTTTGGCATTAAAAGGCGAAGCAATAGGCTTGGCGATGATGGTTGAACTGCCTTTGGTGATTATTAATGTACAACGTGGCGGACCATCAACAGGATTGCCAACAAAAACAGAACAATCAGATTTATTGCAGGCGATGTACGGAAGAAACGGTGAAAGTCCGGTAATTGTAATTGCCGCCAGCACCCCGGCCAACTGCTTTAATTTTGCTTATGAAGCGGCCCGACTTGCTTTGGAACATATGACTCCGGTTATATTATTAACAGACGGTTACATTGCAAACGGTTCTGCACCCTGGAAAATTAGATCTGTTGCTGATATGCCAGAAATTAAAAACCACAAGGTTACAGAAATCACTGAAAATTGGAGTCCTTATGACAGAGATGAAAAAACTTTGGCGCGCAATTGGCCAGTTCCTGGAACACCGGGAATGGAACACAGAGTGGGCGGATTGGAAAAAGACCGTGTAACAGGCAATATTTCTTACGAACCTAAAAACCATGAGGAAATGACGCATATCAGGGCCGAAAAAGTCAGATTGGTTGAAAATAACATTCCTGAATTAAAAACAGAGTTTGCTGAATCGGGTGATTTGTTGGTGATTGGATGGGGCGGAACTTACGGTTCTTTGCATTCTGCCGTTAAACAAATAAGTGATGAAGGCTACAAAAATATTGGATTTGGAAACAGGTAAAGTCGTCGGTTTGTTCTAAAACAGTAGTCGAGATTGGACCAATCTTTATGATTGGTCCAATCTCAACTACTGTTTTAGAACAACCCGACGACTTTACCTGTTTCCA
>JAWOHJ010000346.1:0-3080 GCA_046485225.1 Lutibacter sp.
CATCCTTAAAATGATTGACTTAATTATGCTTGCCGCACCTTTTGGTGTCTTTGCTTTGTTGGCCGCTTTAGTGGTTGAATCACCTAGCATCGATTTATTTAAGGCTCTTATTTGGTACGCTTTTACCGTTATTTTAGGTTTGGCATTAATGATTGCTTTTTACAATGGAATGGTGTTATTAATTGCCAAAAAAAGTCCTTCATTCTTTTTAAAAGGAATTTCACCTGCACAATTATTGGCTTTTTCAACCAGCAGCAGCGCAGCAACTTTACCGGTAACCATGGAAAGAGTTACAGAACATTTGGGTGTTGATGAAGAAGTGAGCAGTTTTGTTTTGCCTATTGGCGCCACTATAAATATGGACGGAACAAGTCTGTATCAGGCAGTGGCAGCGGTTTTTATCGCTCAGGCTTTTGGAATGGATTTATCTTTAGGCGTGCAATTGGGAATTATTATTACCGCAACTTTGGCAAGCATCGGCTCGGCGGCAGTGCCTGGCGCAGGAATGGTGATGTTGGTGATAGTTTTGGCGCAAGCCGGAATTCCTGAAGCTGGCTTGGCGTTAATTTTCGCCATTGACAGGCCTTTAGATATGTGCAGAACAACAGTTAATGTAACTGGAGACGCAACAGTCTCCATGATTGTCGCAAAATCACTGGATAAACTACATGACCCTGAGGTAAAAAATTGGGACGATAATTATAAAATTTAGCCGCAATTTCCACTATTTTTTTCTTTTAATTTTATTTAAAAAAGGGCTTTTTAAACGATATTTAAATTTATTTTTATTGTCCGGAATTTACTATATTTCGAAGATTTTTAAAAATTGTGAAATGAAACGAGCGTTACAAATTTCGAAACATAAAGGAATGATTAATTGCGAACCTAACTGCCGGAAGTCAGCATCTGTTACCACTAAAAAATAAAATTTAAACAGATGAAAAAAATAGCATTGCACTGGCAAATATTGCTGGGAATGGTTTTGGGTGTTTTAGTTGGACTTTTAATGACACAATTTGAAGGAGGCAGCGAAATTGTCAGAGATTGGATAAAACCTTTGGGGACCATTTTTATCAATTCATTAAAACTCATTGCAGTGCCGTTAATTTTGGCTTCGCTAATAAAGGGTGTTTCCGATTTAAAGGATATTTCAAAACTTTCCAAAATGGGCGGACGAACCATTGGGATTTATATAATGACCACCGTAATTGCTGTATCTATTGGTTTATTGTTGGTTAACATAATTAAACCAGGTTCTTCTATTTCTGAAAATACCCGACAAGAATTGGTTCAAAATTATAGCAAAGATGCTGATAAATATACACAAGAAGCATCAAAGCAAAAGGAAAGTGGCCCGCTTCAGGCACTTGTAGAAATTGTTCCTGATAATATTTTTGGCGCAGCATCAGAAAATAAAAATATGCTACAAGTCATCTTTTTTGCCATCTTTTTTGGTGTCGGTTTAATTTTAATTCCCGAGAAAAAATCAAAACCAGTTAAAAAATTCTTTGATGGGTTTAACGAAGTGATTCTCAAAATGATAGATTTAATTATGCTTGCGGCACCTTACGGCGTTTTTGCATTGTTGGCTGCTTTGGTGGTTGAATCGCCAAGTATAGATTTGTTTAAAGCCCTCATTTGGTATGCATTTACTGTTATTTTAGGTTTGTCGCTAATATTGGCTTTTTATACTTCGATGGTATGGATAATTACTAAAAAAACGCCTTCATACTTTTTTAAAGGAATTTCACCTGCACAATTATTGGCTTTTTCAACCAGCAGCAGTGCGGCAACTTTGCCGGTAACGATGGAAAGAGTTACAGAACATTTGGGTGTTGATGAAGAGGTGAGCAGTTTTGTGTTGCCTATTGGCGCCACTATAAATATGGACGGAACTAGTCTGTATCAGGCGGTAGCAGCAGTTTTTATAGCACAGGCTTTTGGCATGGAATTGTCTTTATCGGTACAATTGGGGATTATTGTTACCGCAACTTTAGCAAGCATTGGATCGGCGGCAGTGCCGGGCGCAGGTATGGTGATGTTGGTGATTGTTTTGGCGCAAGCCGGAATTCCTGAAGCAGGTTTGGCCTTAATTTTCGCTATTGACAGACCTTTGGATATGTGCAGAACAACGATAAATGTTACGGGAGATGCAGTGGTTTCAATGATTGTTGCAAAATCATTGGGAAAACTTGATAATCCTAAGATAAAAGATTGGGATGACCATTATCCAAAAGGGTAATGATGCGCATTTAATCTAAAAATCTATTTTTTAATTCTATGGAAGGAATCAGGCAACTGTCTCTTTTTCCAAACCAGCGATAACGGTTTTTCGCAATAAAATCGTAAACCCTGTCTCTAAAAATTTTCGGTATTATAAAGAATGCATAAAATGCCTTAGTTCCGCCATCCAATTGTTTAGCAATTTTGAGCACTGCCGTTGATTTATTATATACTTTTTGGCCTTCGACCAATATAACGGTATTTACATCCAAATTTTTCAAATTGAAATGTAACAATATTTCTTTTGCGGCGTCTGATTGAAATGAAGCAAATAAAAATTGTGCTTTTTTGTCGTGTTTGATCACAAAATTTACCGTTGCATTACAAAGGTTACAAATACCATCAAAAAAAATAATTGATTTGTTTTCAAAATTGTCCATAAAGCAAAATTATTGATTTAAAATGAAAGTATCTTTTAACTTAATATTAATAATCACGATCACGAACAATTTTTAAATTTGTTAAAACAATAACCAAATGATTAGGATTGAAAAACTTCATAAATCTTATCCAATAGGAAAAGGTTCTCTTCACGTTTTAAAAGGCTTGGATTTACATATTAAAGAAGGTGAATTTGTATCGATAATGGGTTCTTCCGGTTCAGGAAAATCAACGTTGTTAAATATTGTTGGCTTGCTGGACGGACATGACACAGGAAAATATTATTTAAACGGACAATTAATTGAAAATTTAGATGAGAAAAAAGCAGCAATTCTTAGAAATAAATTTTTAGGATTTGTGTTCCAGTCCTTCAATCTAATCAATTATAAAAGTGCCTTGGAAAATGTTGCTTTGCC
>JAWOHJ010000359.1:0-7312 GCA_046485225.1 Lutibacter sp.
AAAAGAATTGAATTTTGCCGATTTGCGCGCCATACCTTTTGTGGGTTCCTGGAGTCAGTTAAAGCAAAATGTTCCCGGTTTTTATGGTGTTGGCACCGCTTTGAAAAAATATGAGGACAATGGCGAATTTGAAAAACTGAAACACTTCTATAAAAATTCTGATTTTTTTAGAACATTGATAGGAAACAGTATGATGTCACTTACAAAATCATTTTTTCAGTTGACGGAATATATGGCTAAAGATGAAGAATTTGGCGAATTTTGGGAAATTATTCACACAGAATACCAAACCTCAAAACGTCTTATTTTAAAACTTTCAGATTATAATGAGTTGATGCAAAGCAACCAGGTTGGAAAAGCATCTATTGTTATTCGTGAAAATATTGTGTTACCTTTGCTTACCATTCAACAATATGGTTTACTAAAAATTCAGGAACTTCAAAATGAAGAAAATCCGGATCTTGATTTAATTAAGATTTATGAAAAAATGGTAACACGATCATTGTTCGGAAACATTAACGCAAGCAGAAATTCAGCATAATGATGAACTTATCCCAATTAAGCGAAAACGAATACAATCCGCATTACAAAAGCTATATTTCTACACTGGGAAATGTGGATTTATTTGAAATTTTACTGGCTTCTTCTGAAGAATTACTGGAAACAATTAAAGATTTATCCGAAGAAAAAATGGTATTTCGTTACGACGAAGGAAAATGGTCTATCAAAGAACTATTGCAGCATTTAATTGACACAGAGCGTATTATGAGTTACCGAGCTTTGCGCTTTTCAAGAAACGACGCCACGGAATTGCCTGGTTTTGATGAAAACTGGTATGTTGACAACTCCTTCGGCAACGACCGAAATTCCGATGATTTGGTTGAAGAATTTACCTGCACACGTCGCGCAAGCATCTCTTTATTTAAAAGTTTTAGTGGTGAAATGATGTTATTGTCGGGCACCGCAAACGGAAGCGATATGACCGTTAGAGCTTTGGGTTTTATTATTGCCGGACATCAAATGCATCATTTAAAAATCATTAAAGAACGGTATCTTTAATCGTTTTTATCCAAAAAGAAGATTTCGTTAAAGCGTTTTTAAAAACCACAACATAAACCGTTTAGCAATTCAACTTCAATTAAATTGAAAGTAGCGGATTCAAATTTTATATGATATAAAATATTATATTTGAAATATCCTAAACTATTTTCTACAATGCGCATTTTTAAAAAAACCCTACTTATTATTGGTGTCTTAATTGTCCTGATTTTAATTGGAAGCTGGATGTATTTTAACAGCCTAAAACCCGAATATTCTGGTGAAATAACATTGTCAAACATAGAAAATGAGACTTCTGTGTACTTTGATGACTATGGCATTCCGCATATTTACGCCCAAAATCAATATGATGCCACAATAGCTTTAGGCTACGTTCATGCGCAGGACCGACTTTGGCAAATGGAATTGATGCGAAGGATTGCTTCGGGAAGATTGTCGGAAATTTTTGGAAAAGACATGCTCAAAAACGATCGGTTTTTTGTGAGTTTGGGCATTGAAGAAGCTTCCAGAAAATCCATGGAAAAATTGGACAAAAATGGGGAAGTTTACAAATTGGCAACCGCCTATTTGAACGGTGTAAACCAGTTTATTGAAAACGGCCCAACACCCATTGAATTCACTTTAATAGGTATCGAAAAAGAACCTTACCAATTGAACGACATCTACAATATTTTGGGTTATATGTCTTTCAGTTTTGCAATGGCGCAAAAAACGGATCCGCTTTTAACCGTTCTCAAAGAAAAATTGGGTGATGATTATTTGAAGGAACTCAATATAGAAATTGGCCCAAATACCACGTTTATAAAAAATTCAAAATCAACAATTGCCGATTTTTCGGAAATGGTCGCCAGCGTAAATGAAGTGATGGAAAAGTCGCCCGTTCCGCCATTTATCGGCAGCAACAGCTGGGTAGTTTCCCCAAAAAAATCGGCTACAGGTAAAGTACTTTTTGCAAACGATCCGCATATTGGCTATTCGCAACCAGCAGTTTGGTATGAAGCGCATATTGTAACGCCAAATTATGAAATGTACGGCTATCATTTGGCGGGTGTTCCGTTTCCTTTATTGGGACATAACAGGAATTACGCCTACGGATTGACGATGTTCGAAAATGACGATATTGATTTTTATAAAGAGGAAAACCATCCGACAGATTCCACAAAATACAAAACACCTACAGGATTTGAAACCTATAAAACCGCAACAAAAACCATCAAAGTTAAAGATACGGAAGATGTAATTATGACAGTAAGAAGTTCCCGTAACGGGCCCATTATGAACGATGCGCTTGATGCAATTACGCAAAGTGAACCCATTGCTATGTCTTGGATTTACACCCAATTTGATGTAGAAGTTTTGGGTGCACTTTATACCATTTCAAGAGCAAATGATATGAAAGACGTTAAAAAAGGTGCAGCCATGATTCACGCTCCCGGATTGAATATTATGTACGGTGACGCAAAAGGAAATGTGGCTTGGTGGGCAACAGGGAAATTGTACAAATTAAATCCCGGCGTCAACAGGAATTTTATTTTGAACGGTGCTTCAGGCGAAGATGATCCTATTGAATATTTGGATTTCAGTGAAAACCCGATGGCTGAAAATCCGCCTTGGAATTACGTGTATTCTGCCAACAATCAGCCCGATTCCACTGCAAATATGCTATATCCCGGCTATTATTTATCAGAAGACCGGGCAAAACGCATTGTGCAATTGCTGGAACCAAAAAATAACTGGAACAAGGAATCTATGTCGGTTATGATTAACGACGTAACTTCATCTGTGGCGCCAGGATTGGTGAAAGAATTTGCAAAAATCATGGACTACAGTTCTTTTACTGAAAGCGAACAAAAATCCATAGATATCCTTCAACTTTGGGATGGTTCAAATACTGTTGACCAAGTGGCGCCAACCATTTATAACAAATGGATTTACCTATATTTAAAAAACACTTTTGAAGATGAAATGGGAACGGAATTATTCACCCAGTTTTTAGCCACACATTTATCAAAAAGAACAATTGCCGAGCAAATTGAAAAAGACAGCTCCATTTGGTGGGATGATATAACCACCAAAAACAAAACAGAAACCAAAAAAGAAATCTTGTCAAAATCTTTAGTTGAAGCAGTTGCCTCTCTAGAAAAACAACTTGGAAGCGACAAAAAAGATTGGAATTGGGGAAAAGTTCATACCTTAGCACATGAACATCCATTGGGCAAGGTAGCTGTATTAAAAAACTATTTTAATGTTGGCCCGTTTCCCATAAATGGCGCAAGAGAAGTGATTAACAATAGGGGATTCGACTATACTGAAACTGGTTTATACAAAGTAAATGCAGGTCCATCCACCAGAAGAATTATAGATTTTTCTGATGTTGAAAACAGCATCAGCATTTTGCCAACGGGACAATCGGGAAATCCTTTCAGCAAACATTATAAAGACCAAGCCGAAATGTACAATAAAGGCGAATTCAGAAAAATGAAAATGAATGAAGAAGAAATTAAAGCTGTTTCAACAAAACTAACTATTTCACCAAAAAAATGAATAAAAGAATCACCATAAAGCAAATTGCACTGGCGTTGCAAGTTTCTATTTCAACGGTTTCAAAAGCGTTAAACGACAGCTATGAAATTAGTGACGATACCAAAAAAAGAATCCAGGAATATGCCAAATTGCACAAATACAAGCCCAACACACTTGCATTGAGCCTGCAAAATAAAAAAACTAAAACTATTGGTATTATACTTCCTAATATTTTAAACTACTATTTCGCCCGTGTTTTGCGTGGTATTGAAAAAGTTACCACAGAAAAAGGATACAATATTATCACCTGTATCACCAACGAATCCTTCAAAAAAGAAGTGGACACTATGGAGATGCTTTCAAATGGTACTATTGACGGTTTTATTGCCTGTATTTCAGAAGAAACTTTGCGCATTGGAAATTTTGAACACTTTAACCTCATTTTGGAAGAAGGTACTCCAATTGTATTGTATGACCGCGTACATGCAGACATCAACTGTGATAAAGTAGTGACCGACAACGTAAAGAGCGGCTATAAAGCAACCCGTTTTTTGATGAAATCGGGCTGTAAAAATATTGCGCTTATCTCTAATGACGAAGAAATAAATATTGGTCAGTTTAGTGTTAACGGATATTTAAAGGCACTCACTAAACATGACGTTCCTGTTAATGAAAATCTGATTTTAAGGCTTGATGATGAGACTCATTTGAAAGAACGCATTAACGAAATGTTAGACAATAACAAGGTAGACGGCATGTTTATTATTGATGAAGTTTCTGGTGCTGTGGCAACGCAAGTACTAAACGCCCGTGGCATAAAAGTACCGGATGACATCTCCATTGTAAGTTTTACCAACGGAATTTTATCTCGTTATACCATTCCGCCTTTAACCGCCGTAAATCGTTTTGCCCATACCACCGGTGAAATTGCCGCAACACGATTAATCGATAAAATTGAAGAAAAAATTGAATTTGATAACGTTAAAACTGAAATCGTAAAAACAAAACTGGTTGAACGTGAATCGACTAAAAAACTTTTTATAAAGTTTTAAATTAATTTATTTCTCCTGATTTTAAATTAATAAGCGCTCACGAAATAAACTGACTAACATTTTTTATTTTATATTTTACAACATTTATTGAATTATCATTTTATTTTCCTCAAGATATTTTCAGCATTTATAAAAAAATGAAACAAACATTGCTTCATTAATTTATTGCATTAAATTTTTAGCTATTTTTATGAAAATTAAAAAATATGCTAGAAAAAGTTTACGGTAGTGCCGTTTTCGGTGTTGAAGCTACCAATATTACCGTTGAAGTAAATATTGACCAAGGAATTGGTTATCATTTGGTTGGCTTGCCCGACAACGCCATTAAAGAAAGCAGTTTCAGGATTTCCGCAGCCTTAAAAAACAATAAATACAATTTTCCGGGCAAAAAAATCACCATCAATATGGCGCCGGCCGATATGCGCAAAGAAGGTTCTGCCTACGACCTTACTTTGGCCATTGGCATTCTCGCCGCTTCAAACCAAATTAATACCGATAAAATTAGTGACTATATAATTATGGGCGAACTTTCTTTAGACGGAAGCCTGCAACCCATAAAAGGCGCATTACCCATCGCCATAAAAGCACTTGAAGAAAATTTTAAAGGATTTATTTTACCGAAACAAAATGCCAAAGAAGCCGCAATTGTCTCTGATTTAAAAGTTTATGGCGTTGAAAATATTACAGAAGTCATTGATTTTTTCGACGGGAAAAAAGAATTGGAACAAACCATTATTGATGTTCAATTTGAATTCAATAAAAATTTGGAGCACCCCGAATTTGATTTTGCTGATGTAAAAGGTCAGGAATCCGTAAAACGCTCTATGGAAATTGCGGCAGCCGGCGGACATAATATTATTCTAATCGGGCCTCCCGGAAGCGGTAAAACCATGTTGAGCAAAAGACTGGCTTCCATATTGCCGCCAATGACGATGCAAGAAGCGCTGGAAACCACAAAAATACATTCTGTTGTCGGGAAAATAAAAGAAAGCGGTTTGATGTGCCAGCGACCGTTTCGCTCGCCGCATCATACAATTTCGGACATCGCACTAGTTGGCGGCGGACAATATCCACAACCGGGAGAAATTTCCATGGCGCATAATGGCGTGTTGTTTTTGGATGAATTGCCCGAATTTAAACGCACCGTTTTAGAAGTGATGCGTCAGCCTTTGGAAGACCGGGAAATTACCATTTCACGCGCTAAATTTTCGGTGACTTATCCCAGCAGTTTTATGTTGGTGGCAAGTATGAATCCATCTCCAAGCGGTTATTTTAACGATCCCGATTCGCCTAAAACCTCCTCACCTTTTGAAATGCAGCGCTATCTCAGTAAGATTTCAGGACCCTTATTGGATAGAATAGACATTCATATTGAAGTGAATCCTGTTCCTTTTGAAAAACTTTCAGAAGAACAACTCAGTGAACCAAGCACTGAAATTAGAAAACGCGTTACCAAAGCAAGGGAAATTCAAACCCAACGTTTTACCGAATATGGAAATGTGCATCACAACGCTCAAATGAGCGTGAAGCAAATCAGAAAATATTGCAAGTTGTTACCAGAATGCAGCATATTGCTAAAAAATGCGATGGAACGCTTAAGTTTATCAGCCAGAGCTTACGACCGGATTTTAAAAGTTGCCAGAACCATTGCCGATTTAGAGGATGTTCCAGAGATTTCAACCGCACACATTTCGGAAGCTATTCAATACCGAAGTTTGGACCGGGAAGGCTGGTTGGGGTAATGGTTTGGAAAAAATGATGACCTAACAAAATCATTTGAAAATAAAAAAGGGGAAATATCCCCTTTTTTATTCAGGGTTAATCCCCTTATTTTTTAACGATGCTTATCTTAAATTTGATATGAGAAAAAGAAAAACAGAATGTTTTTTGTTAGTTATGGGAAATTGCAAAAGCCTCTCAAAATTGGGAGGCTTTTTATTTGCAAAATTTTCTTATTAATATCTGTAATAATCAGGTTTGTAAGGTCCTTCTACTGTTACACCAATATATTTCGCCTGGTCTTCACGTAAAGTTTCCAATTCAACACCAATTTTAGCCAAATGTAAACGCGCCACTTTTTCATCTAAATGTTTAGGCAACATATATACTTGGTTTTCATAAGCCTCTTTATTGTTCCACAATTCCAATTGCGCCAAGGTTTGGTTTGTAAATGAATTGCTCATTACAAAACTTGGATGTCCGGTTGCACAGCCTAAATTCACCAAACGGCCTTCAGCCAAAATTAAAATTTCATTTTCGCCAATCGTATATTTATCAACTTGAGGTTTGATTTCAACTTTGGTATGTCCGTAATTTCCATTTAACCAGGCCATATCCAACTCATTATCAAAATGACCGATATTACAAACGATGGTTTTGTCTTTCATTTTTTCAAAATGACGGGCAATCACAATATCTTTATTTCCTGTTGTGGTGATAATGATATCAGCATTTCCTACAACACTGTCTAATTTTTTTACTTCAAATCCGTCCATTGCAGCTTGCAACGCACAAATTGGATCGATTTCGGTAACGGGTACAAATGAGCCAGCGCCTTTGAATGAAGCTGCAGTTCCTTTGCCCACATCACCATAACCGCAAACAACCACGCGTCTTCCGGCCAACATAATATCTGTTGCTCGTCTGATGGCATCAACAGCACTTTCTCGGCATCCGTA
>JAWOHJ010000075.1:0-18866 GCA_046485225.1 Lutibacter sp.
ATGGAATAATTTCCGTCAAAATCAGTTTGTGTACCTGTTTTGGTACCTTTAATAAGAACTGTTACACCAGGTAGTGGTCCGCTTGCGTCGGAAACGTTACCCGTAACAGTTTTTTCTTGGGCAAACGTTAGTTGCACCATCAACGCAAGTAAAAGCGTTAAAAAACCATTTAACTTTGTTTTCATTATATAATTATTTGAATTAATTAGATCAAAAATCTTAATAATTTGTTAATAAACCAAATTTTTTAGTGTTAAAGTCTTAAAATATGTGAAGATTCCTTCATGTAAGTGTAAAAGTTCGCATGTAAAACTAAGAATACCTTAAACAAAGGGGTGATTACTTATAGATAATCAAATAGAATAAAACGGCGCTATTAGGGCATATTTAGGTAAAATGCCGGTTTTTTTTAAGGAATCAACTGTAATGATTTAATTAACTTGTAGTTAAATAAATTTTTTGAAATTTATTGGTTCAGGCTTTAAAATTTCTAAAATAGAAATGGCGCATTTAATTATAACCGCCAAAAAAATAAAATTTATACCTATTTATATATGATGTTAATTTAATTAGAAAAAATAAAATATATTCATATTTGATTAAGAAGAAAATAATTGTACATTTGCAAACTCTTTGAAAAGAGCATAATATATTAAAAGTAATTTATAACAAAATTTCAGTATGCCAACAATTTCGCAATTAGTACGAAAAGGAAGAACCAAAATAACTAAGAAGAGTAAATCGGCTGCTTTAAATTCATGTCCTCAACGAAGAGGAGTGTGTACACGTGTTTACACCACAACACCAAAAAAACCAAACTCAGCGATGCGTAAAGTAGCAAGGGTTAGGTTAACAAATGGTAATGAGGTAAACGCTTACATTCCTGGAGAAGGACATAATTTACAAGAGCACTCGATAGTATTAGTTAGAGGTGGAAGGGTTAAAGATTTGCCAGGAGTTAGGTATCATATTGTACGTGGTGCATTAGATACTGCAGGTGTTGACGGTAGAACGCAACGTCGCTCTAAATATGGTACAAAAGCCCCTAAAAAGTAATTTAAAAACTTTAATGTAAAGACATGAGAAAAAGAGCAGCGAAAAAAAGAGTGCTTTTACCGGATCCAAAGTTTAACGATCAGTTGGTGACACGTTTTGTGAACAACTTGATGTGGGATGGTAAAAAATCTACGGCTTTCAAAGTGTTTTACGATGCATTAGACATTGTAGAAACAAAAAAATTAGATCAGGAAAAATCATCATTGGAAATCTGGAAAGACGCGTTAAGCAATGTAATGCCACAAGTTGAGGTTCGTAGCCGCAGGGTTGGTGGAGCAACTTTTCAAATTCCTCAGCAAATCAGACCAGACCGTAAGGTGTCTATCGCCATTAAATGGTTGATTTTATATGCAAGAAAACGTAATGAAAAATCAATGGCCCAACGTTTGGCCGGAGAGGTTTTAGCTGCTGCAAAAGAAGAAGGCGCCGCAGTTAAGAAAAGAGTGGATGTTCATAAAATGGCTGATGCTAATAAAGCATTCTCTCACCTTAGATTTTAATAAACAGAAATGGCAAGAGATTTAAAATATACAAGAAATATAGGAATTGCAGCTCATATTGATGCAGGTAAAACTACAACAACAGAGCGAATTCTCTATTATACAGGGGTTTCACATAAAATAGGTGAAGTGCATGATGGTGCTGCAACTATGGACTGGATGGAGCAAGAGCAGGAAAGAGGTATTACAATTACGTCTGCTGCTACAACTTGTGAATGGAAATTCCCTACAGAAAATGGTGTACCTACTGCTGATGCAAAGGATTATCACTTTAATATTATTGACACTCCCGGTCACGTTGATTTTACTGTTGAAGTAAATCGTTCTTTGAGAGTTTTGGACGGATTGGTTTTCTTATTTAGTGCAGTGGATGGTGTTGAGCCACAATCTGAAACTAACTGGAGATTGGCCGATAATTACAAAGTGCCAAGAATTGGTTTCGTTAATAAAATGGACCGTCAGGGCGCCAACTTTTTAGAGGTTTGTCAACAAGTCAGAGAAATGTTAGGTTCTAATGCAGTGCCTATCGTTATCAATATTGGTGATGAAGAAAACTTTAAAGGAATTGTTGATTTGGTAAAAAATCGTGCGATTATTTTTCACGATGAAACCCTGGGAGCAACTTTTGATGTTGTTGAGATTCCAGCTGAACTAAAAGAAGAATCAAGAATATTACGTGGTAAATTAATTGAAGAAGTTGCTGCGTATGATGAACATCTTCTGGAAAAATATATGGAAGATGAAGATTCTATTACTGAAGATGAAGTGCATGCTGCACTTCGTGCTGCTGTAATGGATATGTCAATTATTCCAATGGTTTGTGGTTCCTCATTTAAAAATAAAGGTGTTCAGTTTTTATTGGATGCAGTTTGTCGTTATTTACCTGCACCAACTGATAAAGAAGGTGTTATTGGTATTAACCCTGATACAGAAAAAGAAGAATTACGCAAACCAAGTGTGAAAGAACCATTTGCTGCGCTTGCATTTAAAATTGCAACCGATCCTTTTGTAGGTCGTTTGGCATTTTTTAGAGCATATTCTGGTCGTTTAGATGCTGGTTCTTACATTTTGAACAGTCGTTCCGGTAAAAAAGAGCGTATTTCACGTATTTACCAAATGCATGCCAACAAACAAAACGCTATTGATTATATAGAAGCTGGAGATATTGGTGCTGGTGTTGGGTTTAAAGACATCAAAACCGGAGATACGATGTGTGATGAGAAACATCCAATTGTGTTGGAATCAATGAACTTTCCTGATCCGGTTATTGGTATTGCCGTTGAGCCTAAAACAAAAGCTGATGTTGATAAATTAGGAATGGCTTTAAGTAAATTGGCCGAAGAAGATCCAACATTTACAGTTAAAACTGATGAAGCTTCCGGTCAAACAATTATTTCAGGAATGGGTGAGTTACACTTAGAAATTATTGTTGATCGTTTAAAACGTGAGTTTAAAGTTGAAGTAAACGAAGGTCAGCCACAGGTTGAATATAAAGAAGCTATTACCGCAAAAGCGGATCATCGTGAAGTTTATAAGAAACAATCCGGTGGACGTGGTAAGTTTGCAGATATTAAATTTGTGATGGAACCTGCTGAGGCTGGTGAAACAGGATTGATATTTGTTAACGCCATTAAAGGTGGTAACGTACCAAAAGAGTTTGTTCCTTCAATTGAAAAAGGATTTAAAATGGCTATGAAAAACGGTCCTTTAGCAGGATACGAAATGGATAGCATGAAGATTACTTTGTACGACGGATCTTTCCACGCAGTGGATTCAGATGCATTGTCATTCGAATTGGCCGCTAAAATGGGATATAAAGTTGCTGCACGAGCTGCAAAAGCTGTAATTCTTGAGCCAATTATGAAAATTGACGTGGTAACTCCTGAAATAAACATGGGGGATATTGTAGGTGATTTAAACAGAAGAAGAGGCCAAGTAACTGCGATGGATGACAGAGGTGGAGCAAAAGTTGTAAAAGCAACAGTACCATTATCAGAAATGTTTGGTTATGTAACTACCTTAAGAACATTGTCATCAGGTAGAGCAACGTCATCAATGGAGTTTTCACATTATGCTGAAACACCAAATAACATTGCTGAAGAAGTAATTACAAAAGCCAAAGGATAATCTCTAAATTATTAAACGATGAGTCAAAAAATTAGAATAAAATTAAAATCATACGATTACAATTTGGTAGATAAATCTGCTGAGAAAATCGTTAAAACGGTAAAAAGCACTGGCGCTGTTGTAAACGGACCAATTCCATTACCTACACATAAAAAGATTTTTACAGTGTTGCGTTCTCCGCACGTAAATAAAAAATCTAGAGAGCAATTCCAATTGAGTTCTTACAAACGTTTGTTAGACATTTATAGTTCATCATCAAAAACTATCGATGCTTTAATGAAGTTAGAACTTCCAAGCGGTGTTGAAGTAGAGATTAAAGTGTAATGAAACTTTATTTTCCTACCAAGTAAGAAAATAATGCGTTGAATACATTCCGAAGTTGTTTCGGAATCTCAACAAAAACATTTCGAGATATAATTCTTGAAGACATGTCCGGAGCGGTTGACGAAGGAAAAACGAAAAAAATACATCAGGGTTGAAGTATTTTTGACCCTGTTTTTTTGAATAAAAGTAGAATAATAATTAATAACTAAATTAGAATGTCTGGGTTAATAGGTAGAAAAATCGGAATGACCAGCTTATTCGACGAAAACGGGAAAAACATTCCTTGTACAGTAATCGAAGCAGGTCCATGCGTAGTCACCCAAGTCAGAACCTTAGAGGTAGACGGGTACAAAGCCCTTCAACTTGGTTTCGATGACAAAACGGCAAAAAGCTCTAATAAAGCTTTAGATGGTCACTTTAAAAAAGCTGGCACAATTGCTAAAAAGAAAGTCATTGAATTTCAAGAATTTGAAGAGTCGCATAAATTAGGAGATCAACTAACAGTTGAACTTTTTATTGAAGGAGAATTTGTTGATGTTTCAGCAACTTCCAAAGGTAAAGGTTTTCAAGGTGTTGTTAAACGTCACGGTTTTGCCGGGGTTGGGCAAGCAACACACGGTCAACATAACCGTTTAAGAGCGCCAGGATCTATTGGTGCGGCATCCTATCCGGCAAGAGTATTCAAAGGAATGCGCATGGCAGGAAGAATGGGAGGAAATAAAGTTACAGTTCAAAATTTAAGAGTTTTAAAAGTGGTTCCTGAAAAGAACATACTTGTGGTTAAAGGATGTGTTCCTGGTCATAAAAACGCTTATGTAATTATTCAGAAATAATGGAAGTATCAGTTTTAGACATACAAGGAAAAGATACAGGAAGAAAAGTAGAACTTTCTGATGCTGTATATGGAATTGAGCCAAACAATCACGCGGTATATTTAGATGTAAAGCAATTTTTGGCCAATAAAAGACAAGGGACCCACAAAAGTAAAGAAAGAGCTGAAATCTCTGGAAGTACTCGTAAAATCAAAAAACAAAAAGGTACGGGTACCGCTCGTGCAGGTAGTATAAAATCTCCTGTATTTAGAGGTGGTGGACGTGTTTTTGGACCGAGACCAAAAGATTATTCATTCAAATTGAATAAAAACTTGAAAAAATTAGCTCGTAAATCAGCATTAAGTATTCAAGCAAAAGAAAACAATATTATCGTTGTTGAAGACTTTAATTTTGAAACACCAAAAACTAAAAGTTTTACTGCAGTTTTAGGCGCTTTGGGTATTGAAAACAAAAAATGCTTATTTGTGTTGGCTGAGTCAAATAATAATGTATATTTGTCATCGCGTAATTTAAAAAGATCAAAAACCGTAATCAACTCTGGTTTAAGCACTTACGAATTATTAAATGCAAATAAAATAGTCCTTTCAGAAAGTTCTTTAGAAGGGATAGAAATTAATTTAAGTAAATAGGTAGCAGATATGAATATTTTAATTAAACCTATTATAACGGAAAAGGCGACAAGTCAAAGCGAATTATTAAACAGATACGCATTTGTTGTAAATAAAAAAGCTAATAAACTTGAAATTAAAAACGCTGTTGAAAAAGCATACAGCGTTGCAATTGCGAGTGTAAAAACAATGAACTACCCTGTTAAACGCAATACCAAATTCACAAAAAGTGGTATGGTACAAGCAAAATCAGGAGCTTATAAAAAAGCAATAGTTCAGTTAGCGGATGGAGAAACTATTGATTTTTACAGCAATATCTAAGAAACATAAAAAATGTCAGTTAGAAAATTAAAACCAATAACACCAGGTCAGCGTTTTAGAGTAGTAAACGGGTTCGACACCATTACTACTGATAAGCCGGAAAAAAGCTTAACAGCACCGAATAAAAGATCTGGAGGTCGAAACAACAATGGAAAAATGACTATGCGCTATATAGGCGGAGGTCATAAAAAGCAATACCGTATTATCGATTTTAAAAGAGATAAAAACGGTGTTCCTGCAATTGTAAAAACTATTGAGTATGATCCAAACAGAACTGCTTTTATAGCGCTGTTGTTTTATGCAGATGGAGAAAAGAGATATATCATTGCTCAAAATGGTTTAAAAGTTGATCAAAAAGTAATGTCTGGCGAAGGAGCTACTCCTGATGTTGGGAATACATTATTATTGAGCAAAATTCCATTAGGAACAACAATTTCTTGTATAGAATTACATCCTGGTCAAGGAGCTGTTTTAGCTCGTAGCGCAGGCGCTTTTGCACAATTAATGGCAAGAGACGGTAAATATGCAACTGTGAAAATGCCTTCAGGTGAAACAAGATTGATTTTGTTGACTTGTATGGCTACCATAGGTGCAGTGTCAAATAGTGACCATCAATTATTGGTTTCCGGTAAAGCCGGTAGATCTCGTTGGTTAGGAAGAAGACCAAGAACAAGACCAGTGGTGATGAACCCTGTCGATCACCCAATGGGTGGTGGTGAAGGTAAATCTTCAGGAGGGCACCCTAGATCTAGAAATGGAATACCTGCAAAAGGTTATAAAACCAGATCTAAGACCAAAGCGAGTAATAAATATATTATAGAACGTAGAAAAAAATAATTGAGATATGGCACGTTCATTAAAAAAAGGACCTTACGTTTTTCGTAAACTAGAAAAGAAAGTTCAAGGAAACTTGGAAGCAGGAAGTAAATCAGTAATCAAAACATGGTCTCGAGCATCAACGATTACACCGGAATTTGTAGGGCAAACAATTGCTGTACATAACGGTCGTCAGTTTGTACCGGTTTATGTAACTGAAAATATGGTAGGTCATAAATTAGGAGAATTTTCACCAACACGTTCTTACAGAGGACACGGTGGTGCAAAAAATAAAGGTAAAAAATAAGTAGGTATCATGGGAGTTCGAAAAAAAATAAGAGCACAGCAGATAAAAGAAGATAAGAAGCAAATAGCATTTGCTAAGCTTACTGGTTGTCCTACATCACCAAGAAAAATGCGTTTAGTTGCGGATTTAGTTAGAGGTGTTGAAGTTGAAAAAGCACTTCAAATCTTGAAATTCAATTCAAAAGAAGCTTCAATAAATCTTGAAAAATTATTATCAAGTGCTATTTCAAACTGGCAAGCCAAAAATGAAACAGCAAGTATTGAAGATGCAGGTCTTTTCGTAAAGGAAATATTTGTAGACGGCGCAGGAATGTTAAAAAGATTAAGACCGGCACCTCAGGGTCGTGCTCACCGTATTAGAAAACGTTCTAATCACGTGACATTAGTCTTAGGAAGTAAAAATGTAAGCAATCAATCATAAGTAGAAATGGGACAAAAAACAAATCCAATAGGAAATCGTTTAGGAATTATCAGAGGATGGGATTCTAACTGGTATGGTGGTAGAGACTACGGAGATAAAATTGCTGAAGATGATAAGATAAGAAAGTATGTAAATGCTCGATTGTCTAAAGCAAGTGTTTCAACAGTAATTATTGAGCGTACACTTAAACTTGTAACCGTTACTATCACTACTGCAAGACCAGGTATTATTATCGGGAAAGGCGGACAAGAGGTAGACAAGTTAAAAGAAGAGCTTAAAAAGATTACTGGGAAAGATTTTCAAATCAATATTTTTGAAATTAAACGTCCAGAATTAGACGCTCGTTTGGTAGGATCTAGTATCGCTCGCCAAATTGAGAACAGAATTTCATACCGTCGCGCAATAAAAATGGCAATTGCTGCAACGATGCGTATGAATGCTGAAGGAATCAAAGTTCAGATTTCAGGTCGTTTAAATGGTGCTGAAATGGCACGTTCAGAAAACTACAAAGAAGGAAGAATTCCTCTTTCAACCTTTAGAGCTGATATTGATTACGCACTTGTTGAAGCACATACTACTTACGGCCGATTGGGTGTAAAAGTATGGATTATGAAAGGCGAAGTTTATGGTAAAAGAGAATTATCTCCACTAGTTGGACTGTCAAAAAAACCGACAGGAAAACCTGAAAGAGGAGATGCTCCTAAAAAATCACAACCTCGTAGAAGAAAATAAATTTTTAAAATTTAGAAGGTAAAATGTTACAGCCAAAGAGAGTAAAATATCGTAAAGTACAGAAGGGCAAGGGAAATATGAGCGGGAATTCACAAAGAGGACATGAACTTTCAAATGGAATGTTCGGAATCAAGTCTTTGGAGCAAACCTTTCTTACATCACGTCAAATTGAAGCAGCTCGTATTGCAGCAACACGTCATATGAAAAGGGAAGGTCAATTATGGATTAAAGTATTTCCAGATAAGCCAATTACCAAAAAACCATTAGAAGTACGTATGGGTAAAGGTAAAGGAGCACCGGAATATTTTGTTTGCGTAATTAAACCAGGCAGAATTATGTTTGAAGTAGGTGGAGTACCAATGAATATAGCTAAAGAAGCTTTACGTTTAGCGGCACAAAAACTTCCTGTGAAAACAAAGTTTATGGTAGCTAGAGATTATGATAACGCATAATAACCGATTAGAAAAAATGAAACAATCAGAAATTATAGAATTATCAACCGACGAGTTACAAGACAGACTTGAAAGTTCAAAGAAGAGTTATATTGATCTAAAAATGGCTCATGCAATCACACCATTGGAAGTACCAATGCAATTGAGAGCCCTTAGAAGAGATGTGGCACGTTTTGCTACAGAATTAACTAAAAGAGAATTACAATCATTGTAGTCAGAAGTAAAGATGGAAAAAAGAAATCTTAGAAAAGAGAGAATAGGTGTAGTTTCAAGTAACAAAATGGAGAAATCTATTGTTGTGGCTGAAGTGAAAAAAGTGAAACACCCTATGTACGGTAAATTCGTGTTAAGCACTAAAAAATATGTTGCACACGATGAGAAAAATGATTGCAATATTGGAGATACTGTTAAAATAATGGAAACTCGTCCAATGAGTAAATCAAAACGTTGGAGGTTAGTAGAAATCCTAGAAAGAGCTAAATAATTATGTTACAGACAGAATCAAGATTAAGAGTAGCAGATAATACTGGAGCAAAAGAAGTTTTAGTTATCCGCGTTTTAGGAGGAACCAGAAAACGATATGCATCTATTGGTGATAAAATTGTTGTGGCTATTAAAGATGCCACTCCAAACGGATCAGTAAAAAAAGGTCAGGTTGCTAAAGCTGTTGTTGTTAGAACGAAGAAAGAAATCAGAAGAAAAGACGGATCTTATATTAGATTCGACGACAATGCCTGTGTATTGTTAGACGCTGCTGAACAAATGAAAGGGACTCGCGTTTTTGGTCCTGTTGCAAGAGAACTTCGTGAAAAACAATTTATGAAAATTGTATCATTAGCACCTGAAGTGCTTTAATAAACTTATAAGATTATGAAGTTAAAGATAAAATCAGGAGATACTGTTCAAGTTACGGCAGGTGATCATAGAGGTGAAGAAGGGAAAATTATTAAAATATTTCCAGTAAAATACAGAGCAATTGTTGAAGGTGTCAATATGATATCTAAACATGCAAAACCTAGCGCACAAAACCCACAAGGAGGTATTGTGAAAAAAGAAGCTTCAATTCATATTTCTAATTTAATGTTGCTTGAGAATGGAAAAGCAACCAAAGTTGGGTATAGAACTGAAGGAGATAAAAAAGTTAGGTTTTCAAAAAAATCTGATAAAGCAATTTAGTGATGGCAAATAATACACCAAGACTTAAAGAAGAGTACAACAGTAGAGTAATTGAAGCTCTTACTGCTGAATTCGGTTATAAAAATGTAATGCAAGTTCCGAAATTACAAAAAATTGTAATTAATAAAGGAGTTGGCGCTGCAGTAGCCGATAAGAAATTAATTGATTATGCAGTTGAAGAATTGGCCAAAATTTCTGGTCAAAAAGCATTGGCTACTATTTCTAAAAAGGATATCGCATTTTTTAAATTACGTAAAGGAATGCCAATTGGCGCAAAAGTAACTTTACGCGGTAATAAAATGTTTGAATTTTTAGACAGATTGGTTACAACAGCTTTACCTCGTGTAAGAGATTTTAACGGCATTAAAGCCACTGGTTTTGATGGTAGAGGAAATTATAATTTAGGTATTACTGAACAAATCATTTTCCCTGAAATTGATATTGATAAAGTTAATAAAATTAGCGGAATGGACATTACCTTTGTAACTTCTGCTCCAACTGATAAAGAAGCAAAATCATTATTAACTGAACTAGGTTTACCTTTTAAAAAGAATTAGGAAATGGCAAAAGAATCGATGAAAGCCCGTGAGGTTAAAAGAAGAAAGATAGTTGCTAAGTATGCAGAAAAACGCAAAGCTTTAAAAGAAGCAGGTGATTATGAAGCATTACAAAAATTGCCAAAAAATGCATCTCCGGTGCGTTTACACAATCGTTGTAAACTAACAGGAAGACCAAAAGGGTATATCAGACAATTTGGATTGTCACGGGTAACATTCCGTGAAATGGCAAACCAAGGTTTGATTCCAGGTGTTAGAAAAGCAAGTTGGTAAAATTATAAATTGGTTTTAGGTTCAATAATAATGTTGAAAACCAAAGCCGCAAAATTAATATAAATGATTACAGATCCAATCGCAGATTATCTAACCAGAGTTAGAAATGCAATTATGGCAGGCCACAGAGTTGTTGAAATTCCGGCTTCAAAAATTAAAAAAGAAATCACCAAGATTTTATTTGATCAAGGTTATATCTTAAGCTACAAGTTTGAGGACAACATTGTTCAGGGAACTATTAAAATAGCCTTGAAATATGATAAAGCAACTAAGGCTTCCGTGATAAAAAAGTTACAGCGTGTGAGTACTCCCGGAGTGCGTAAATATGTTGGCGCAGATGAAATGCCTCGTGTTTTAAACGGTTTAGGTATTGCAATAGTATCTACATCAAAAGGCGTTATGACCGGTAAAAAGGCACGTCTGGAACATGTTGGTGGGGAAGTTTTATGTTTCGTATATTAATAAAGAACTAAACAAAGATGTCAAGAATAGGAAAAAATCCAATCACCTTACCAGAAGGAGTTACATTCGAAATTAAAGACGATGTAATTACTGTGAAAGGGAAATTGGGAGAGTTATCTCAGAAAATTACTGATGATATTACAGTTGTGGTCGAAGATGGTATTATCACTTTTGATCGTCCGTCTGAAAGTAAAATCCATAAAGCAAAACATGGATTATACAGAGCTTTAATTAACAATATGATTGAAGGTGTTTCAAAGGGATGGACCAAACAATTAGAACTTGTTGGTGTAGGATATAGAGCAAGTAACCAAGGGCAGGTATTAGACTTAGCTTTAGGTTTTTCTCACAATATAGTTATAGAAGTTGCTCCAGAAGTTACTGTTGAGACAATTTTAGAAAAAGGAAAAAACTCAATTATAAAATTAACCTCGTTTGATAAACAACTTGTAGGAGCCGTTGCAGCAAAGATTCGTTCATTGCGTAAACCAGAGCCTTATAAAGGAAAAGGAGTTAAGTTTGTAGGAGAAGTATTAAGAAAAAAAGCAGGTAAATCTGCATAATAATTAGAATATTATGGCATTATCAAAGCTTGAAAGACGGGTAAGAATTAAGCATAGAATCAGAAAAATTTTAGTTGGTACAGCTGCTAGACCAAGATTATCAGTGTTTAGAAGTAACAAAGAAATTTATGCTCAATTAATAGATGATACTTTAGGTACCACTTTGGTATCAGTTTCATCAAGAGATAAAGAAATTGAATCAACAGGAACCAAAACAGATATCGCAAAATTAGTAGGCAAAAGTATTGCTGAAAAAGCTGTAAGTGCTGGAGTAGAGGCTGTTGCATTTGACAGAAACGGATTTTTGTATCACGGTAGGGTTAAAGCCTTAGCAGACGCTGCAAGAGAAGCAGGTTTAAAATTTTAGTAAATTATGTATCAAAACTACAATAACGTAGAAAGAGTTAAACCTAGCGGGTTAGAACTAAAAGATCACTTAGTTGGTGTTAATAGAGTTACCAAAGTAACAAAAGGAGGAAGAGCATTTGGTTTTTCGGCTATCGTAGTAGTTGGAGACGGAAATGGTGTAGTCGGACATGGATTGGGTAAATCTAAAGATGTTGCTTCGGCAATTGCAAAAGCAATTGAAGACGCGAAGAAAAATTTAATCAGAATTCCACTTTTAAAACAAACATTACCACACGAACAAAAAGGTAAGTTTGGAGGAGCTAAAGTATTTTTAAAACCAGCTTCACACGGTACAGGAGTTATAGCGGGTGGTGCAGTACGTGCGGTCCTTGATTCAGTTGGTGTGCACGATGTACTTTCAAAATCACAAGGTTCATCTAATGCCCATAATGTTGTGAAAGCAACGTTTGATGCATTATTGCAACTTCGTAGCGCCAGTATGATTGCTAAAGAAAGAGGAATTTCTTTAGAAAAAGTATTTAACGGATAAAACAAGAAGCACGATGGCAAAAATAAAAGTAACGCAAGTTAAAAGTAAAATTAGACGTCCTCAAAGACAAAAAAGAACACTTGAGGCGCTTGGTTTGAAAAAGATGAATCAGGTAGTTGAGCATGACGCTAGCCCGGCAATTCTTGGAATGGTACATAAAGTTAAACACTTAGTTTCTGTTGAAGAAATTAAATAATATCTTATAAAGTGATGACATTAAATAACTTAAAACCTGCTGAAGGGTCAGTTAAAAATCAGGGTAAACGTATTGGTAGAGGCCAAGGTTCCGGTAAAGGTGGTACAGCTACCAGAGGTAACAAAGGTGCTAAATCCCGATCAGGATATTCTAGAAAAGTTGGTTTCGAAGGAGGTCAAATGCCTTTACAACGTCGTGTTCCTAAATTTGGTTTCAAAAACATAAATCGCAAGGAATATGTAGGTGTAAACTTACACAAGTTGCAAGAATTGGTTGATAATAATAAAATCACTGATGCTGTAATAACAATGGATGTTTTAGTTGAAAATCGTTTGGTTCGTAAAAATGACCTGGTAAAAATATTAGGAAATGGTGAGTTAAAAGCGAAATTGAATGTAACTGTTCATAAATTTACTGCCACTGCAAAAGCTGCAATTGAAAATGCAGGTGGTTCCGTAGAAACGTTATAATTAAGATAAAACATGAAAAAGTTTATTCAAACCATTAGAGACATCTGGACGATAGAAGAGCTTAGAAATAAGATTCTATTGACACTTGGCTTTATGGCTATTTATCGATTTGCAGCTCAAGTACCACTTCCGGGTATTGACATTACTGTTGCGCAAGCAGCACTTCAAAATCAAACAAGCGGTGGTGGGATTTTAGGTTTACTTGATATGTTTACGGGAGGTGCTTTTGCACAAGCTTCAATAGTAGCATTGGGTATTATGCCTTATATTTCTGCTTCCATCGTAGTTCAGTTAATGGGAATTGCGGTTCCTTATTTACAAAAACTACAAAAGGATGGTGAAAGTGGCAGAAAGAAAATCAATCAGATTACGCGTTGGTTAACAATTGCAATAACTATGGTTCAAGGACCGGCATATATTACAAATATCTACCAATTAATACCATCATCTGCAATCTACATCAGTGCTAGTATGTTTTGGTTAACATCCATGGTTGTTTTAACAGCAGGTACTATTTTTGCAATGTGGCTTGGTGAAAAAATAACTGACAAAGGAATTGGTAATGGAATTTCATTATTAATTATGATTGGTATTATTGCTCGTTTTCCTGAATCATTTATACAAGAGGTTGTTTCTAAAGTTACGGCTTCAAATGGTGGTATGATTATGATTTTGATTGAAGTGATTGTTTGGTTGTTGGTAATATTAGTTTGTGTGTATTTGGTTACTGCAGTTCGCAGAATTGCTGTTCAGTACGCAAGAAAAACTGTTGCCGGAAACATTAAAAATGTAACTGGAGCAAGAGATTATATTCCTTTAAAATTGAATGCATCTGGAGTAATGCCTATCATTTTTGCTCAGGCAATTATGTTTGCACCCGCTCTATTGGCAAGTTCAGATAATGAAACTGTAAAATCAATCGGAATCTCTTTTTCAGATATGTTTGGTCTTTGGTATAACGTGTTATTTGCCACACTGATAATTGTATTTAGTTTTTTCTATACTGCAATTACAATTCCTACGAATAAAATGGCAGATGATTTAAAAAGAAGTGGTGGATTTATTCCTGGTATCAGACCTGGAAAAGACACTGCAGACTTGTTGGATAGGATTTTGTCTTTAATAACGTTCCCTGGATCTGTATTTTTGGCTATGGTTGCAATATTGCCGGCTATCGTTGTGAAATTCGGATTAACACAATCTTGGGCATTGTTTTACGGAGGAACGTCTTTGTTAATTATGGTTGGTGTTGCAATAGATACTATACAACAAATTAACTCTCATTTATTGAACCGTCATTATGATGGTTTAATGAAAAAGGGAACAAAAAGAAAACCTATAGCATAATGGCAAAACAACCAGCAATACAACAAGATGGGACTATTACAGAGGCTTTGTCTAATGCAATGTTTCGTGTAGAGTTGGAAAATGGACATGTGGTCACAGCCCATATATCAGGTAAAATGCGTATGCATTATATAAAAATATTACCCGGTGATAAAGTTAAACTCGAAATGAGTCCATACGATTTAACAAAAGCAAGAATTACTTACAGATATTAAAGTATTAACGATGAAAGTTAGAACATCAGTAAAAAAGAGAAGTGCCGAGTGCAAGATTGTGCGTAGAAAAGGCAGATTATATGTAATCAATAAAAAGAATCCTAGATTTAAACAAAGACAAGGATAATTATGGCAAGAATAGCAGGTATTGATATTCCAAAAAACAAGAGAGGTGTAATTGCCTTGACTTATATCTTTGGAATCGGGAACAGCAGAGCTAAAGAAATTTTAGCCAATGCAAAAGTTGACGAAAGCACGAAAGTTCAAGATTGGACTGACGACGAAATTCACGGAATCAGAGAGCAGGTGGGAACCTACAATATTGAAGGTGAATTGCGTTCAGAAATTCAATTGCACATTAAGCGATTAATGGACATTGGATGTTACAGAGGAATTCGTCATAGATCTGGATTACCTTTAAGAGGACAAAGAACTAAAAACAATTCTAGAACTCGTAAAGGAAAAAGAAAAACTGTAGCTAACAAGAAAAAAGCAACTAAATAATAACTAGAATATTATGGCGAAAGCAAGTACAAAAAAACGCAAAGTTATTGTTGAGGCAGTTGGTCAAGCACACATCACAGCTTCATTTAACAACATTATTATATCACTTACCAATAAAAAAGGTGATGTAATTTCATGGTCATCAGCTGGTAAAATGGGATTTAGAGGTTCTAAAAAGAACACTCCTTACGCCGCACAGTTGGCCGCTGAAGATTGTGGTAAAGTAGCCCATGAAGCAGGAATGAGAAAAGTGAAAGTGTATGTAAAAGGACCAGGTAACGGAAGAGAATCTGCAATAAGATCAATTCATAATTTAGGAATTGAAGTTTCAGAAATTATCGATGTTACGCCATTGCCACACAATGGTTGCAGACCACCGAAAAGAAGAAGAGTATAATTAAATTAAATTTTAACCGATAGGATTTTGTAAGATTATCGAAGGATTAGCCTTAATTCATAATCCCTATCATCTAATAATTAAAAATGGCAAGATATACAGGACCAAAAACTAAAATTGCCCGTAAATTCGGAGAAGCAATTTATGGAGAGGACAAATCTTTTGAAAAAAGAAATTTCCCTCCAGGACAACACGGCGCTAACCGTCGTAGAGGAAAAAAATCTGAATACTCTATTCAGTTGGCTGAGAAGCAAAAAGCAAAATATACTTACGGTATTTTGGAAAGACAATTTTCAAACTTGTTTAAAAAAGCATCGAGTAGTAAAGGTATTACCGGTGAGATTTTATTACAACTTTGCGAAAGCCGTTTAGATAACGTAGTTTACAGAATGGGTATAGCACCTAGTCGAAGTGCAGCACGTCAATTGGTGTCTCACCGTCACATCACCGTAAATGGAGAATTGGTTAATATACCTTCTTATTCATTAAATGCCGGAGATGTTGTAGCTGTAAGAGAAAAATCAAAATCATTGTTGGCTATCGAAAATTCTTTGGCTAACAGAAGTGATGTTTACGAATGGATTTCTTGGAATTCAGACACCAAACAAGGAAATTTTGTTAGTGTTCCTGAAAGATTACAAATTCCAGAAAATATCAAGGAACAATTAATCGTAGAGTTATACTCTAAATAATTTTAAAGATACCAATTCAATTATGGCAATTTTAAATTTTCAGAAGCCCGATAAAGTAATTATGATTGATTCTACCGATTTTAACGGTAGATTTGAATTCAGACCATTAGAACAAGGATTTGGTTTAACAGTTGGTAATGCTTTAAGAAGAGTGTTGTTGTCTTCATTAGAAGGTTTTGCAATAACCTCACTTCGTATTGAAGGTATTGAACATGAATTTTCAACAATTAAAGGTGTTGTTGAAGATGTAACAGAAATTATTTTGAACTTAAAACAAGTGCGTTTTAAGAAACAAATTGATGATTCTGATAGAGAAACAGTAAACATTTCAATTTCTAAACACGAGCAGTTAACTGCCGGTGACTTACAAAAATACATTTCTGGTTTTCAAGTTTTAAATCACGATTTGGTTATTTGTAATATGGAAAAATCTGTTACATTGGATTTTGAAATTACCATAGAAAAAGGAAGAGGTTTTGTGCCTGCAGAAGATAATAAAAAATCTGGCGTTGCATTGGGAACCATTTTTACAGATTCAATTTTTACACCAATTAAAAATGTAAAATATGCTGTGGAAGATTTTCGTGTGGAACAAAAAACAGATTATGAAAAGTTAGTATTTGATATTACTACTGACGGATCAATTTCTCCTAAAGATGCTTTAACAGAAGCTGCAAAAATTTTGATTCATCATTTTATGTTATTTTCTGATGAACGCATTACCTTGGAAGCTGATGAAATAGCACAAACTGAAACGTATGATGAAGAATCTTTACATATGCGTCAGTTGCTTAAAACAAAATTAGTGGATATGGATTTATCCGTACGTGCACTAAATTGTTTGAAAGCTGCAGAAGTTGACACCTTGGGAGACTTGGTATCATTCAATAAAAACGATTTAATGAAGTTCCGTAATTTTGGAAAAAAATCTTTAACCGAATTAGATGAATTGGTTCATATAAAAGGGTTAAGTTTTGGAATGGATTTAAGCAAATACAAATTAGATAAAGATTAATTTAAAACTTAGGTTTTAATTAAGATAACATAAGAGATGAGACACGGAAAGAAATTTAATCACCTAGGCAGAAAAACTGCACATAGAAAGTCTATGTTTGCTAATATGGCTTGTTCTTTAATTGAGCACAAGCGTATTAATACCACTGTGGCAAAAGCAAAAGCTTTACGTCAGTTTGTGGAGCCTTTAATTACAAAGTCTAAAGATGACACTACCCACAACCGCAGGGTTGTATTTAGTTATTTGAGAAATAAATTCATGGTTACAGAATTATTTAAAGAAGTTTCTGTAAAAGTGGCTGACAGACCAGGAGGATACGTTCGTATCATTAAATTGGGAAGCCGTCAAGGTGATAATGCACCTATGGCGATGATTGAATTGGTTGATTACAATCCAAATTACAATCCAAACAACAAGGCTAAAAAGAAAACCACCCGAAGAGGTAAAACTAAAAAAGTGGAAGAAACTGTTGAAGTTAAAGCAGAAAGCAAAGAATAGATTTAATGACAATAATTAACTATATAGAAAGGGATAAGCTTTTAAAAGTTTATCCCATTTGTTTATATAAATATTTTAGACTATGAAAAAAATCATAATAATATTGTTTTTTTGTTTATTTAATGTGCATACTTATGCACAACAAATTACAATTAAGAACATTGAAAGCAGACTAGTTACGAATCAGGGTGTCGAATTCATTGGAGAGTTAAAGGATGTGAGCAATGATAAGTATACTTATTCAAACTGGAGTAATCAGGGCGTTTTGTTTTTAGACAGTAAAGCATATTATCTTTCTAACATTAATTTTAATATCACCACTAATTCATTTGAGAGCAGAATAAATAAAAATCAACTATTTTCATTTAAAAGTTCTTATTTGGATTCGGTATCGCTGAACAATCATTTATATAAAAAAATTAGTAATTATTTTTATGAAGTTTTGCTTGAAAATGGAGAAAGTTCTTTTTTAAAAAAATATGATATCGCTTTTCAACCAGGGATATTAAATCGGTTGGACGGAACTGTTGGAAAAACAAATTCTTTGGTGGTTTTTAAATATTTGGTTAAGTTTGATGATAAATTTATTATGCTCGAATTTGATAAAAAAAGCATCTTAAGTTTAGTTGAGGATGATTTTCAGAAAACTTTGCAGGAGTTTATTGAAAGCAAAAAGCTTTCATATAAAAAAGAAAATGATATTATTAAAATTCTTGAACTAGTATTTAAAAATTCAGATAAAATGATATAATAATTTTTAAGGCAATAAAAAATTAATTTTTGAGATAAAAAATGAAATACACACAACGAAAAAAGGCAATTTTATTGTTAGCCGATGGAACAATTTTCGAAGGAAAATCAATTGGAAGAGACGGTACCGCATTTGGAGAAATTTGCTACAACACTGGAATGACGGGCTATCAGGAAATATTTACTGATCCTTCTTATTTTGGTCAACTTATGTTGGCTACGAATGCACATATTGGAAATTACGGCATTAATAATGAAGAAATTGAATCGGATTATATCAAAATTTCTGGATTGATATGTAAGAATTTAAGTTTTAATTATTCAAGAGTTAATGCACAAGATTCCTTGGAAAATTAT
>JAWOHJ010000211.1:0-33925 GCA_046485225.1 Lutibacter sp.
TCTTCTATTTTAGGAGATATAGGAACAAGCCCTATCACTGGCGCAGCTATGGTAATAGATTGTACGGAAGTAACAGGTTCTGTATTTTCAGTAGATGCTGCCGGTCCAGAATGCATAACTACAAGTGCCACTATGCTAACTTCAGCCATTGGTGATATGCAAACTGCCTATACTGACGCTGCAGGAAGATCTAATCCTGATTATTTGAATTTAGGCGCTGGGACTATTGGTGGTATGACACTATTACCTGGACTTTACAAATGGTCAAGTTCAGTGAACATCCCAACTGACATCACAATTTCTGGTAAACCAAAAGACATTTTTATATTTCAGGTTGCAGGAACGTTAGAAATGGGCTCTGGAGTAAACGTTATTTTAAAAGGCGGGGTCCAAGCTAAAAATATTTTCTGGGTAGTTTCTGATGTTGTTACCTTTGGAACAACAAGTCATTTCGAAGGAAACATTTTAGGACAAACAGGTATCAATATGCAAACAAGCGCTTCAATAAATGGAAGAATGTTGGCCCAAACAGCTGTAACCCTACAAATGAATGCTGTTAACAAACCAGAATAAACTTAAACAATAAACCCTTTTAAAAGGCTGCTCGAAAGGGCAGCTTTTTTTGTGCATTCAATCAATGTGTGAATAATGTAACATCTATAAATAGTTATGTAACGCTCTCCAAAATTAAGGTGCCTACATTTGTTTCGTGATAATTTTATCACAAAAATTAATCCCATTAAATTATGAAATTATTAAAAAATCTATCAGCAACATTTGCAATCGCAGCTGTTGTCCTTATGAGCAGTTGTTCAAACGATGACGACATCAATAATACACCAAAACATGTAGCAGTTTCACTTGGAACTTCAGGCAATTACGTTATTTTGGCCAAAACATCAATAGCCAATACGCCTACTTCTGCTATTACTGGAGATATAGGAATTAGTCCCGCCGCTGCATCATTTATTACGGGCTTTGGTTTAACCGCTGCTACCGGATTTGCAACATCGCCTCAAATTTCTGGACGAATATACGCTGCAGATATGGTTGCTCCAACCTCAGGTAATCTTACCTCAGCCGTTGAAAATATGATTACGGCGTATAACGATGCTGCCGGAAGATCAAAGCCTGATTTTATTGAATTGGGAGCAGGTAATTTAAGTGGTAAAACCCTAACTCCTGGATTGTATAAATGGTCAAGCGCTGTTACAATGCCAACTGATGTTACCATTTCAGGAGGTCCAGATGATGTGTGGATTTTTCAAGTTGCAGGAAATCTTACCACCAGCACCAACGTAAAAATAAAACTTGCCGGCGGTGCGCAGGCAAAAAACATTTTTTGGCAGGTTGCCGGTTACACAATATTTGAAACAAACGCTCATTTTGAAGGAATTCTAATCTCAAAAACAGGCATTACTTTTAATAAAGGCGCTTCTCTTAACGGTAGAGCTTTGGCACAAACCGCTGTAATTCTTGATGCCAATACAGTTACAAAACCATTTTAAATAACAAATTATCAACCTTAAAAAGGCTGTCTGAAAAGACCGCCTTTTTTTGTGTTTATAATTAGGATGCTCTCAATTTCCCTCAATTATTATGAAACATTCATCAATAAATAAAACAATCTTCATATCTAATTTTTGTTCCCCCTTAGGGGGTAAGGGGGCTTCTTCGAGGGTTAGGGGATTTCTTTGGGGATTAGAAGGCCTGTAAATATGTGAATCTTGTAACTTTTTTAAAAAGTTATGTAACATCAGCATCGTTTAATGGGCATACCTTTATCTGTTGATTATTTTGACCGTTTGTGACTTGTATAATGCTACCAATCGATTGATTATAAAACTGGGAAATATTAATTTGATTCTTTAATCCATAGGAGGAACTTATTTATAAAATAGTATGAAAAAATTAAAAATTTTAAATTTAAAAAAAGCACAAAGTTTAGCTGCCCAACGTTCCATAAAACTTAGTGAAGATGCACTGGATCAAAAAGAAAGAGCAAACGGCTTTTTCCAGGAAGTTGGGGATATGGCGATTTTCATGAAACAAATAGTTAAAGAAACCTTTTCACGTAATTTTGAATTCAAAGAGTTTTTGCGCCAGTGTTATGAAATTGGCAATAAATCATTGCCGCTTATCATTATTACAGGTACCATTATGGGACTTGTGCTCACCATTCAATCACGACCGGCGATGGCAAAATTTGGCGCAGTGACCATGCTTCCGGGAATGGTAGCCGTATCACTTATTCGTGAAATTGGCCCTATTATCACCGCCTTAATTTGTGCCGGTAAAATTGGATCGGGAATGGGCGCCGAATTAGGTTCCATGAAAGTAACAGAGCAAATTGACGCTATGGAAGTTTCAGCAACAAATCCCATCAGGTATCTTGTGGTAACTCGAGTACTTGCAGCAACTTTAATGTTGCCAATTTTAGTACTTTTTGCTGATGCATTCGGATTTTTGGGAAGCTGGATTGGCGTAAATATTAAAGGAGACGTTACCCTGGTTCTGTTTATTTTTCAGGCATTTGGGTCAATCACTTTTTTAGACTTCTTTCCTGCCTTAGTAAAAACCTTCCTTTTTGGAGCCGTTATTGGCATTGTTGGTTGCTATAAAGGTTTCACAGCCGGAAGAGGTACCGAGAGTGTAGGGAAAGCAGCAAATGCCGCAGTAGTTTTATCATCCTTACTTATTATTATTGTTGATATGATTGCGGTACAAATAACAGATATGTTGTCATGAAAAATTCACAAGAAACCAATATAGACACTATTTCAGAAGAAAATTTTACTTCTGAAGTATTGATAGAAATAAAAAATCTGAAGAAGTCTTTTGGAAGACTTGAAGTGTTAAAAGATATTTCCTTAAAACTTCACAATGGCGAAAACTTAGTTGTTCTGGGCAAATCAGGATCGGGCAAATCGGTGCTGATTAAATGCATCGTGCGATTGTTAAATCCGGATGGCGGCACAATTAACCTTCTCGGCGAAAATGTAGGTTCCATTAAAGGCAAACAATTATCGGAAGTAAGAAAAAAAATTGGTTTTCTTTTCCAAAGTGGTGCTTTGTATGATTCTATGACGGTTAAACAAAATTTAGAATTTCCGCTGCGAAGAATCAAAAAAGATTTGAATGAGCAGGGAATAGACGAAAAAGTAGCAGAAGTGCTGGAAAATGTAGGGCTTTCTAATGTGTTGGAAAATATGCCGTCAGAACTTTCGGGCGGAATGCGTAAACGAATAAGCTTGGCACGATCCATTATCCTGGATCCTGTAATTATGTTGTATGATGAACCTACAACAGGGCTCGACCCGGTAACATCTGATGAAATAAGTGAACTGATCAATTCTGTCCAAGAAAAATACAAGACATCTTCCATCATAATCACCCATGATATTGCCTGTGTGCGCATTACCGCCGATCGCATTATTATGTTACACGAAGGTTATGTTTATGCGGCAGGAACGCTTGCAGAGTTTGAAGCATCGGATGATCCTTTAATTATGTCTTTCTTCAAATAATAAAAAAAACAAGAACAATTCAACAAAAAAATAAATGATAATAACAATACTTAAAAAAAAATAATATGAATACACATTCAACAAAATTCAAAGTACGTTTAGGCTTGTTCGTTGCCGCAGGGTTTGTGCTTTTTGCCATTGCCATATTTTTGATTGGCCGACAAAAAAATATGTTTAATCCGGTTTTTAGCCTTTCTACAACTTTCTATAACGTAAGCGGATTGCAGGTTGGAAACAATATTCGATTTTCAGGAATCAATGTGGGAACGGTTGACAATATTAAAATTATCAATGATTCAACAGTTCTTGTGAATATGCTAGTCCAAAAAGACGTGCAGCGATTTATAAAAACCGATGGAATGGTGCAGATAAGTTCAGAAGGAATTATAGGAGATCGGGTTTTGGTGATTACCCAGGGAAGCGCTGAAACAGAATCGGTAAAGGGTGGGCAATTTCTTAAATCGGTTGAACCAATTGAAACTGATGCCATTATGGCCAGTTTGCAGGTAACTGCCGAAAATGCTGAAGTAATTACCAAAGAATTAGCGATGGTTATGTTGAAAGTGAACTCCGGACGCGGTACGCTTGGCCGTTTAATACACGATTCAATTATTGCCCAAAACATTAACAGTACCATTTCTAACTTCCAAAGCTCATCTCAAAAATTTGACGAAATGATTTCGTTATCAAAAAATGACATTTCGAAAATAATGACCAGCTTTCGAGCAACAGCGGGTAATGCAGAAGTTTCGACACAGCAATTGGAAGAAATAATGGTAAAATTAAATACAGGATCAGGTACTATGAGCCGTTTAATAAACGATTCGACCACTGCCAGTAATGTTGATGAAACCATTCTAAACCTTAAAACCAGCACAAAAAGTCTGGATGAAAATTTGGAAGCGCTTAAACACAATTTTCTTTTTAGAGGTTATTTTAGAAAGAAAGAAAAAGAGGCTTTGAAAATTAAGGAGGATTCAATTAAAGCAGCAAAAAACAATAAAACCAACCCTATAATCAATTAAGTTTCTGAATTCATGTTTTTCTCAATTTGTATAAATTTTTTAAAGTGTGAATTATGTAACTTTTATAAAAAATCATGTAATACCCACAATTTCGATGTCGCATACCTTTACCAAATGAGGATTAAGAAATTAATTTAGCCAGGAAACTAATGAAAAAATCAAAAGAAATAAGAAATAACTGGCAGGAAATAAGAGAAATTCTCAAAGAGAAATTTATCAAGCTTACAAACAATGATTTATTGCTTGAAAATCACAAAAATGAAATGATCAACAGGCTTCAAAAAAAATATGGGCTGTCAAAAGAAGAAATTCAAAAAATAATTTCTGATATATAATTTAAAATAGTAATTAAATAGAAAAAAAATGAAAAAATTAATTTTTACAATCACTACATCTATAATGCTTACAGGAGCTATTTTCACAAGTTGCAACACGGCTGCAGAAAAAGTTGACAAAGCAGAAGATAAATCTATTAAAGCCGATGAAGATTTCAACAGTGCAAAAGAAGAATATTTGGCTGATATTGAAAATTTCAAAAAAGAAACAAACGCCAAGATTGACGCCAATAACCAACTGATTGCCGATTTTAAAGTAAAAATAGCCTCTTCAAAAAAAGACGCACAAGTTTACTACCAGGAACAAATTGCAATATTGGAACAAAAAAATATTGCTATGAAACAAAAAATGGACACGTATCAAGAAACCGGAAAAGACAATTGGGAAACATTTAAAACAGAGTTTAATAAGGATATGAATGATCTAGGTGAAGCCTTTAAAAACTTTACGGTTAAAGACGAGTAAACAATTTAGATAATAAGGCAATAAGCCAATTTTAAACAAACAATTAAAAAAAACAAATCATGGGAAATTTACTTTACACAGTTGCAGTTATTTTAATTATTCTTTGGGCCATTGGATTCTTAGGATTTCAAGCCGGAGGAATTATACACATCTTATTGGTCATAGCAGTTATTGCTATTATTCTTAGAATTATTCAAGGTAGAAGAATTCTTTAAAACAAATCATGTTTGATTGATGTTGATTATAAAATATCGTTGTTTTTTTGAGCTTCGATATTTTTTTAATAAATGATATTAATCATTTTTTAACTTGATTATTATCAATGCATGGCTTAAAAGTTATTGCTAATTTTATTAAATATCATTTTTTGAACGATTAGAGAGTTTAAAGGTTGAACATTAAAAAAATTAATTTACGCCTTTTGTAAGTAATCTGAAAGGTTTTCAATTAAACAACACAATAAATAAGTATATAAACATTTAAACAACAAACCAATTATGGGAAATCTACTTTACACCGTTGCAGTTATTTTAGTTATTCTTTGGGCCATTGGGTTCCTGGGATTTCAAGTTGGAGGAATCATTCATATTTTACTGGTAATTGCAGTAATAGCTGTTGTTCTAAGAATTATTAGAGGATGATAAATCCTTTAAAAAATTTTATTTTTACTGGATAAACAAAAAAGTATCGGCAATTTAAATTGCCGATACTTTTTTGTTTTGATTTAAGCCAAAAAAATCTACTTAAGTATTCTGACTCCAAATTCCCTAACACCTTTTAAAATAGCACTTTAACAAATAATTTCTATTTGATAAATCAGCATCATGCCTTTTTTTTCTTTATCAAAAAATAATGTGTGAATTATGCAACTCTTAGGCAAAATTGTGTAATGGATTTAGGGTATTATGGGCGGACCTTTGCGCTATAAAAGATTTTAACACCCTATTAACAAATATTATTAATCTAAATACCCTAAAATTATGATCGCAAAAAAATTACTTACAACAATTGCGTTTGCATTTGTTTTGTTATTTTCGGGCTGCGCAAAAGACGATTTCGAAGAAATCGATGGCGTTTGCCCACTTGTTATTTCAACTGTTCCAACTTCAAACGCAGTTGGTGTACCTTTAGACCAGGTAATTACAGCCACTTTCAATGAAGTGATGAATCCATCAACAATTACAACGGCATCGTTCCTTGTAAGTGCTAATGGTGCTCAAATAGCAGGAGAAGTAGCTTACGCTGGTACTACCGCTACATTTACGCCAAATGCGCCACTTCTTCCTAACACGGAATATACTGGCACAATTACAACATTAGCTGCAGATCCTAGAGGAAACTTCTTACAGGAAAATTATGTGTGGACATTTAATACCATAAAAACCTTTACGGTAGCTGTTTCATCTAACCCACTTATTGGTGGGGTAACTGTTGGTGCAGGAACCTTTTTTGAAGGCACAAATGTTACTGTTACAGCAACTCCAAATCCAGGTTATACTTTTAACAACTGGACAGAAGGTGGCGTAATAGTTCCTGGAGCAACTGAAAATTACACATTTGTATTGGCAGGAAACAGAACTTTGGTTGCAAATTACAGTTTACAATTTGTAGTAGCTGTATCATCTAACCCACTTATTGGTGGCGTAACTACAGGTGGAGGTTCATTTGATGGAGGAACATCTGTCACTGTGACCGCAACACCAAATCCATTATATACTTTTGAAAATTGGACAGAAGGTGGTGTAATTGTTCCTGGAGCAACTGCAACTTACCAATTTGTGATTGCAGGAAACAGAACTTTGGTTGCAAATTACACTTTGATACCTCCAACCCAATTTGCGGTATTGGTATCATCAAACCCAGTTTTAGGTGGTGTAACTACTGGAACAGGTTTATATGATGAAGGATCATTAGTAACTGTAACCGCTGAACCAAATGCAGGTTTTACTTTCCTTAACTGGACAGAAGGTGGCGTAATTGTTCCTGGAGCAACTGCAAATTATGAATTTGTGATTGTGGCAGACAGAACTTTGGTTGCAAACTACGTTCCGGTTCAATTTATAATAGCCTTATCAGTTAGCCCTGATTTAACAGGAACAACTGTTGGAGCAGGAACCTTTGATATAGGTTCATTAAGAACTGTAACTGCAACACCAGAAGCTGGATTCGTATTTGAAAATTGGACTGAAAACAATCTTGAAGTTTCTAGAAATGCAAATTATCAATTTGAATTAACTGGAAACAGAACGTTGGTTGCCAACTTTATTGTTGAGCCAACAGCACAATTCTCTTTAATGTTATCTTCAGACCCTATCGATGGTGGTAGAACTGATGGTGCAGGTAATTTTGATGCCGGACAAATGGTACTGGTTACAGCAACTCCAAATGATGGATTTACTTTTGATAACTGGACAGATGTAGCTACCAACATGGTTGTTTCTTCAGACACAACTTATGAATTTGTTTTGACAAAAGACACAGAATTAGTTGCAAACTTTAGTGAAATACCACCAACTAATGCCGGATTATGCCCTAATCCTGCAGTAGATTTAGGAATGGCCGGTAATTTTGCAGTATTGGCAGAATCTGCAATTTCAACTACTGGAGTAACTTCAGTTACAGGTGATATGGGAATAAGTCCCCTTGCAGCATCATTTATCACAGGATTTGGTTTAACGCTTCATTCTAGTGGAACTTATTCAACCTCAACTTTGGTGAATGGAAAAATTTACGCAGCAGATTATACGTCTCCAACACCGTCTAATTTAACGGTAACTGTAGACAATATGCATACGGCATTTACTACCGCAAATGGTTTGGCTCCAAATTATACTGAATATTTGGCCGGAAATCTTAACGATGTAACATTAGATGCAGGTGTTTATAAATATGGAACAGGACTTTTATTATCCAATACTATTACATTAGATGGTGGCGGTGTAGATTGTGCTGCATTTGTTTTCCAAATTGCTGGAGACCTTACAGTAGCTAACAATGTAAAAATCGTCTTGATAAATGGCGCAAAAGCCGACAATATTTTCTGGGTGACTGCAGGTGCAGGCGCAGTGATTGGATCAGACGTTGATTTCAGCGGAAATATTTTATCTAAAACATTGATCTCTTTAGAAGCTCGTTCTTCAGTTAAAGGAAGATTATTGGCACAATCTGCAGTTTCATTAATTGGAAACACAGTTGTAATGCCTTCTAATTAAATAAATATCCCTCGCCTTTTGGCGAGGGTTTTATAAAGAAAATAAAATTAATAAAATTAATTCATTACAATTATGAAAAATAATACAAATTTAATAAAGGGAACACGATTTACGTGGTCTCTTAAACAAACCTTAAAAAGCCTTGCAATAGGAGCCTTGATTTTTACGGGGATTCAATCGCCGGTTCAAGCACAGGAGGTAGAATACTCAAGACCTTCTTGGTACTTTGGTGTTGCCGGTGGTGCAAACTTCAATTTCTATGAAGGATCAACTTATAAATTGAATGATGCTTTCACGCCTCCTACTACTTTTCATAAAGGTACAGGTATCGGATTGTTTCTTGCGCCAAGCATAGAATTTCATAAACCCGACACAAGATTCGGATTTATTATTCAAGCAGGATTAGACAGCCGTAAAGGTGATTTCGATCAACAATTTACCGATTGTGATTGTCCGGCCGACTTGTCTACCGACTTAAGCTATATCACTGTAGAGCCAAGTTTGCGTTTTGCGCCAACAAAAGGTAATTTCTATATCTATGGAGGACCGCGTTTTGCGTTCAACCAAGACAAAGAATTTACTTACCAACAAGATATTAATCCAGATTATCCTAATTCTGTAGCTCCTGCAGATGTGACAGGTGATTTCAGCGATGTTGAAAAAACGATCATCTCTGGACAAATTGGTATGGGATACGATATGCAATTGTCTAAAACAACCAACAAAACTCAATTGGTGCTTTCACCTTTTGTAGCTTTTCATCCTTATTTTGGTCAAAATCCTCGTTCAATAGAAACTTGGAATTTAACTACCGTAAGAGCAGGTGCCGTACTTAAAATTGGTAGCGGTAAAAGAATTACCCCAGAAGAAGTGATTGTTAAAATTCCAGAAGTTGGATTTGTGGTTAACTCACCTTTAAATGTTCCTGGTGACTTAAGAGTTACTGAAACTTTCCCATTGCGTAACTATATCTATTTTGATGAAAACTCTACAGATATTTCAAAACGTTATGTATTGTTGAACAAAGATCAGGTAAAAGACTTTAAAGAAGACCAAGTTGAAGTGTTTAAACCTAACACAGAATTGTCGGGTCGTTCAAAACGTGAAATGACAGTTTACTATAATATTTTAAATATTTTAGGTGACCGTATGGGTAAAAACCCAAATTCAACAATTACTTTGGTTGGATCATCAGAAAACGGTTCTGAAGAAGGAAAAGTAATGGCAATGTCTGTTCAAAAATATTTGGTGGATGTATTTGCCATTGATGCTTCAAGAATCGCTATTGAAGGAAGAGACAAACCAAAACTTGCAGAAGAACAAATTGGAGGAACACGTGAGCTGGTACTTCTTCGTGAAGGTGACCGTAGAGTTTCTATTGAAAGCAACTCTCCAGCCTTGTTAATGGAATTCCAAAGTGGCCCAGATGCTCCTTTGAAACCTGTACAAATTAATGGAGTACAAGTTGCGCCGGTTACAAGTTACGTAACTTTTAAAGTTGACGGAGCAGATGAAGCATTTAGCGCTTGGCAAATGGAACTTACAGATGAAAACGGTGTTGTACAAAATTACGGTCCATACACCCAAGAAGAAGTGAGCATTCCTGGAACAACAATTTTAGGTTCAAAACCTGAAGGAGATTACAAAGTGAAAATGATCGGAACCAGTAAAACCGGTGAAGTTGTAACCAAAGAAACTACAACACGAATTGTAGCTTGGACACCTTCTAAAGTTGAAGAAGGAATGAGATTCAGCATTTTGTATGAATTTGATGATGCAAACGCAATTGCGATGTATGATAAATACCTATCAGAAGTTGTGGCTCCTAAAATACCTGCCAATGCAAAAGTAATCATTCACGGTTATACCGATGTTATTGGTGAAGAAGCTTACAACCAAACGTTGTCTGTAAAAAGAGCAACTGATGTTAAAAACACCTTACAAAACAGTGTTGCCAAATTAGGTACAACTGGTGTTACATTTGAAATGAACGGAATGGGTGAAAATGAAAGCGCATCGCCTTTTGGAAATAAACTTCCTGAAGAAAGAGCATACAACCGTACCGTTATTATTGACATTGTACCACAAAAATAAATTCTGTAACTTGTTATAGAAGATTGTTTGAAATGAGAAATGACAGGATTTAAATCCTGTCATTTTTTTATTTTAACGTGTGAATTATGTAAATTTTTAAAAAAAATATGTAACTTTATAAGCATTAATAAGTTGCACATTTACCAAATAACTAATTTAACAATTTTAAACAGCAAAAAAAAATGAAACAATCAAGACTTTACTTAATGATAATGATGTTGTCATTAGGTGCATTTACAACAGTTGGCGCTACTGAAAAAAATCCTGCAACAGCTGCCAAAGAAATTCCGGCTGAAATTCAAGTGATGTTGAATCGTTTGGAAGAAATTAAAGACATGGACAAATCAGACTTGAACCGTGCCGAAAAGAAAGAACTTCGTAATGAAGTACGTGCCATCAATACCGAAATTAGATCTTCCGGAAATGGTATCTACATTTCAGTAGGTGCAATTATCATCATTTTACTTTTAATCATTTTATTATAATTTTCAATTTAAGGTTCATCAAGTTAAATTGACCAAAACCTTATTAAATTCTATTACTTGACATAGAATTGTTTGAATGAAAAAAGGACGCGGCACAAAACCCTGTCCTTTTTTTATTCATTCTTTTTTAAATGAATTGTTAAATTAGCCAAAAAATATTATGGGCGTTTCCCTGCGGGTCGGGCCTTTTGTTCCAAACTTTTTTCGCTAAAAAGCTCAAAAGGTTTTCACTTTAGTCCCTAACGCAAATTGAATTAACAATCAAGGCACAAACCTGAAGCTGATCCCGATAGCTATTGGGACTGAAACTTTAAACAATAAAACCAATTTTAAAAAAAATGAAACGAGCATAACAAATTTTGATACACACAGAAATGATTAATGGCGAACTACAGCTGTACCAATAAATAAAAAATAAATAATAAACAGATGAAATACAACATAAAATTAAACAGCATAAAAACAGTTGATGAAATACAAGGTTACTGGACCAATGAAGATTACTTTCAATTGTTAGAAAAGTACAATTTTCCCGATGCAGGAACTGTCAAAAAAGAATCTTTACACGAATTGCTTTTGATGGCCATCACCGATTTTGAGCCAAAAGATGCGGCAATTATTGTAGTGACCCATAAATTAGGCGAAATTTTAAGCGAAGGACAAATTGACCAAATTTCAAATGATATGCTCGTTGACACTGTTTGTGAAGAATATCCTGAAATAGAATTGCAATACGATTTATTTAACTGTAATCAACTGCTTTATAAAGCCTTCAACGGCATATTTCCTTGTGCAAATGCCACAATAATAGACTGTTCCATTACACCTGTTAATGGTAATCCAGACATTAAAATGACCAAAGAAATTTTGCTGAAATTATTTAGCAAAGGCCTATCCGACCGAAATATTTTAAAACGTTTATTTGGTGAACAAATGAATGAAAATGCCGCTTTTCCGGAAGCCGAAGGCATTGTGTGGAATTTAGAATCAAAAGATCTTATCAATTTCAGCGTAACAACATCAGCAAACTTATTGAAAGATGAGGATTTTCCATCGCTTGAATTTGAAGGTGAGTATGAAGAGACTGAAGCGCTATAGTACTAATTTTAAACGTTGATAAATTGAATTTGTCCTGCTTCGGCGGGACTTTTTTATGTCAATTTAGAAAAAATTTAACACCAAAAAACCTACAATTCCAGCAATAAAAATACCTCCGTAACCAATCATTACATATTTTTTTAAGGCTTTACTTCCTGTAAAAACCGCGATGCCTATTTTCACAATAGTATTGGACAATGTAGCCAGCAAAATGGCATTTTGGGCAATTAACAAATCCATAGTGACGCCACCCAGTTTAGAAACCGATATGGCGATGGCGTCAATATCTGTCAACGCGCTTATGGCACTTGACACATAAATTCCTTTTGTGCCGTATGTTTCATTGGCATAACTTACCAACAGCAATATTCCCATATAAAAAACACCAAAAAAAACAGCATTTTTAATATTTAGCGGATCTCCCAACGCTATTTCAGCTATTGTTTGCGGTTTCCCAAACTGGCTGTTGTAAAAAAATAAGGAAATGCCACAAGCAGTTATAAGCAAAATTAATAAGGGAATTAATAATCCAACGAGCATTGCTTTGTTAAAAATGAAAACCAATAAAAAAACCCTGATGACCATAATGATAGCCGCCGCAAATATACCAACGGCATATTTTTTAGAAAGTTCGGGCGTTTCTTTGCTTTTTTTTGAAAACGTAAAAGTAACCAGCGTACTAGATACCAAACCTCCCAAAATACTGGTTAACAGAATACCGCGATCGGTTCCCAAAAATTTCATTAAAATGTAGCCAACAAAACCAATTCCTGAAATAAGTACTATTACCCAACCCACTTCCCTCGGATTAATCACTTCATAAGGGCCAAAATATTCATTAGGTAAAAAAGGCAAAATTAAAAGCGCTACCACTACAAAACGCACAAAAGCAAACAACTCTTTTTGAGTGAGTTGCCCAATCAACGTTCTTAAAGTCACCTTTAACGACAACAGAACTAACGTGATTACTGTAAGCGCCAAACTCAGATTGATATTGCCTGTAAACACAAGACCGCCCAGCAAAAAAGTAAAAATGATCGCAAATTCGGTAGTGCTTCCAATATCTCCATTCGTTGAAGTTACCCAATATGATATTGCGACAATACAGACAACACTTAAAAAACCAACGATAAAAATCCAGTTAGAAAATGCCGTTCCCAAAAACGCCGTTAAAAAACCCAATAAGGCAACCAACATAAACGTTCGCAAACCCGCAAAAATCTCCGCTTTTTCTGAATATTGGGAATATTCCCGTTCCAAACCCAACACAAAACCAATACCGGCAGTCACCAACATTCGTATCAAAAAATCAAATTCTGTGAGCTGCCCGTTTTCTGTTTGAATGATAAAATTTGCATCCACGGAAATGAATTTAGATTAATAAAATATTAAATATTAGACGTTAAATATTAGAAGTTATGTGTTGTGTTTCGGATGATATTTGTTATTCATCAAAAGCTAAGTAGAAAAACCTGAACTTAAAATATTTAACTTTTAATATTGCTTCACATATATTTTGAAAGAAACCGGAAAAAATTACTTTTAAGTTCGCTGTACAAATTTCTTTGGGTATCCATATGGTTTCGAAACTCAATATGCTTTTTAACCATTTGAAGATCCAGTAAATCCTTTCCTTTTTTAAGCTGTTCGGAAATATTGGTTTCATGCAAATTGATATGGTCTTCAAGTTCATCAATGGCATTTTCTTGTATGATAAACTGATTTTGATAATGTTCCAATTGTGCAAGCACTTCTTTGTCTGTCCAACGCAACACCAACTCGTTCAACCTGTTTTGCAATGATTTTAGCTCGTCTTCCCAAAAAAGGAGTTCGCGTCGCCATTGTTTGTGCTCAAAATGTAAATCCGAATTAAAAATAACATCTCGTTCCATCTTAATGTGTTTTAAATTTAATTTATTTGCGTGCTTTTAACTTTTTAAAGCCCAACGCGCCAGCTGGCCTAATCCCTAAAAATGTATACCATACATTTTCTTAACGCTCTATCCTCCCTTTGTGGGTTAGGGGGGCTTTTTCAGTCTTTCGCATGAACCGGAATTTCCTTGGTTCGTTTTCCCAATATTTTTTCGAGATCTTCTAAATAAACCACTTCTTTTTTTAAGAGCAGTTGTCCCAAACTTTCCAATTTATTTTGGTGCTTCAATAACAATTCTATGGTTTTATTGTAAGAGGAGACTACCAATGCCTGCACTTCTTTGTCAATAATCATGGCCATATTTTCACTGTAGGGTTTTCCCAAAAAGCGCTCATTTTCACCTGTGGAATCATAAAAACTAAGTGGGCCAATTTTATCGTTCAAGCCGTAATAAGCTACCATCGTATAAGCTTGTTTGGTTACTTTTTCCAAATCATCCAAAGCGCCAGACGACACTTCATTGAAAATAATTTCTTCGGCTGCACGTCCGCCCAATGCAGCACAAAGTTGGTCTATAAATTTGGCTTTGGTCACAATTTGATGTTCCTCTGGAAGATACCACGCCGAACCCAAAGATTTTCCTCTAGGAATAATGGAAACTTTTACCAAAGCATCCACATTTTTCAAAAACCAGCTTGCCACAGCGTGTCCCGCTTCATGATATGCAACGATTTCCTTTTCTTTAGGTGAAATAATTTTTCCTTTTCTTTCCAATCCACCAACAACGCGATCACGGGCTTCCATAAAATCCTCCTGTTCAACGGAATCCTTTTTTTTGCGTGCGGCAATCAACGCGGCTTCATTACAAATATTTGCGATATCGGCACCCGAAAATCCCGGACTTAAGGAAGCCAATAATTTTACATCAACATCTTTTGCTAATTTTAAAGGTCGAAGATGGACTTCAAATATTTCAATCCGCTCTTGTTTTGTGGGCAATTCCAAATAAATATGGCGGTCGAACCTGCCGGGCCGCAACAAAGCTTTGTCCAAAATATCGGCTCGGTTGGTGGCTGCGAGGACAATAACGCCCGTATTGGTGCCAAATCCGTCCAATTCCGTCAACAATTGATTTAAGGTATTTTCCCTTTCGTCATTCGACTGAAAGGCATTTGCCTTGCTGCGCGAACGGCCAACCGCATCAATTTCATCAATAAAAATAATACTCGGCGCTTTTTCTTTTGCCTGTCTAAACAAATCGCGAACCCGTGAAGCGCCAACGCCCACAAACATTTCCACAAACTCAGAACCCGACAAGGAGAAAAAAGGAACTTGCGCTTCACCGGCAACGGCTTTTGCCATTAAGGTTTTTCCGGTGCCAGTTGGGCCAACTAGCATCACGCCTTTCGGAATTTTAGCGCCCAATTTGGTGTATGTTTTCGGATTTTTCAAAAAATCGACCACTTCCTCTACTTCACTTTTGGCTTCCCTTAAACCGGCAACATCCTTAAAAGTTACCGTGCTTTTTGTGTCCTTGTCGATTAATTTCGCCGTAGATTTCCCGAAATTAAAAATAGAACCGCCACCCATATTACTCCTTCCCAATCCCCGCAACATAAATATCCAAAACAAAATAAGAAGTCCGAACGGCAAAATATAGGAAAGCACTACTGTCCAATCCGTGCGATTTTCATAAGCGATTTCTACCCTTTCTTCCGGCAAAAAATTTTGTTGTGCCTGCTGTAATTTGCTTTCAAAACTTTCTACGGATCCAATTTGAATGGTATAATGCGGACCGGTATCTGCCATAAATCCACTTTGAGGCAACTCTTTATATTTTGCAGCGCTAAGCCTGTCTTTTTTGATATAAATTTCTGCATATAATTTATTCACCACCACAATTTTTGACACGTCATGAACACTTAACATCGATTGCTCAAAAGTTAACCAACTAATTTCCTGTGGTTTTGAAACAGACCTGTTAAATAGCGAAAAAAGTATCAGAAAAATAAATAAAACATAACCCCAATAAGGCTTATAACCTCCCGGCAAAGTCGCAGGTTTTTTTTCTTTCGAAAAATCAGTTTCTTTATTTTCCTGACGTTCGTTATCCATTTTTTTCCAATACTATAAATTGATCCAACGCTTCAAGCGCTTCGCATCCGTTTACCATAGCCATTTTTCCGCCCATCAAAATTGCTACGCCAATGGTTTCCATAATTTCATGGAAACTGGCGCCTGCATCCAAAGAATTTTTTACCTGATATGGAATGCCTACATCACACCTATTGGTTATGGCAATGCCCAAAGCAATCAATTCTTTGGTTTTATTTGTAAGCACGCCATCAGAAATAATAGCCTTTTGCAGGTTGTTAAAACCTGTCATTACTGTTGGAATTTCCTCATTAATTTGCGCCAATAACTTCTCTAAATCGCTATAATTTTTTCCGTGGTCTTTTATCATGGCTTCTTGGTTTTAACAATTGATATAACTCATCAAAAATACTTTTGTATCTTAAAGTTATTGAATATCATGAACCCAAAAAATGATATATCTCAATTAAATTTTTATCATATCCGACGGCGTTTCCACCAATATGGTTTTGTTACCTCTTAAAGCAATTGGCTGCTTCATAATTTCGGGATTGTGTTTAATCATCTTAATCCAATCTTCTGAAGACAATTCAACCTGGTCAAATTTTTTCAAAAAAGCAGGATGTTCCTGATTTACAAGGTCTTTAACTTCAAGCCCCAAGCGCCTTGCCAATTCTGTAATTTGGGTGCCCGTAAGCGGTGTTTTTAAAATATCTATTGGCTGAATGGCCAATCCTTCGGCTTTTGCATAAGCCAAAGCTTGTTTTGCCCTAACCGAATTGGTACAGTAATAAATCGTAATTTGTCTGTCAGATGTAGCTATTTCTCCCATGATAATTATATTAAATTATTTTTATTTTTATATTTTTTTTCTTGTTTCCAGGTGATGTTTTAACAATTGCTTTAAACTGTCCAAATAATCCTGCAATATTTTTTTATCGATGGATGGATTGCTTTCCGAAGGAATGGTGACAGGACTTTCATCCAAAAACTGATAGAGTTCCGGATAATTGGTTTCAATATTTTTTGTGAGTTGTGAAATCTCCGTCAATAGGTTTTGTTCGTTTTTCATTTTTAGTTATTTTTAGTAGTAATTCATAAGTTAACTATATTTATTCATAGCGCAATGCGTCAATCGGATTTAATTTTGCCGCTTTCCTTGCAGGAAAATACCCGAAAGCAATGCCAACCAATGCCGCAAAACCAAAACCAATCATTATGGAATAAGGCGCCGTGGGAATAAAGAAATCTGTAAGTTTATAAATTACCTGATTTCCTATAATCCCAAGAACCGTTCCTAAAATGCCGCCTGCCAAACTTAGCACTACGGCTTCTATTAAAAATTGCGTTAAAATATCGCTTTCCCTTGCTCCAATTGCCAGCCGGGTTCCTATTTCCCGAGTTCTTTCCGTTACGGAAACCAGCATAATATTCATAATGCCGATACCGCCAACAATCAGTGAAATACTGGCGATGGCACCCAACAAAATGGTTAGGATTCCGGTGATGTTTCCCGTAATTTTTTGAAGTTCAATTTGGGTGGTAATTTCAAAATCTTCTTCTTCCCCTTCCAATATCTTATGCGATTCCCTTAAAAGTTCAGTCACTTCAATTTTGGCATTGGCAATATGGTCTTCACTGATGGCGCTGGCCATAATAATGTCATATCCTCTTCTATAACCTGCCAATCGATTTTGTATTGTTGTGTAGGGCGCTAAAAATATTTCATCCTGATCTTGTCCCATTGCGCCTTTTCCGGCTTCTTCCATGAGACCAACAATAGTGAACGGTATTTTATCTATCCTAATTTTTCTTCCGATGGGATCAATTCCCGAAAAAAGTTCTTGCCGCAAGGTTTCCCCAATAACACAAACTTTTCGCGCTGCTTTTACATCATCTTCTTTAAAAGCATTCCCTAAAGCGATGTTTCTGCTTAAAATATCAAAATATTCATGGGACACACCATAAATTGGGGTATATTTATAGCCATCAGGTCCAACTGCCTGACCACCGCTAACCACCATTGGAGATAATTTTGATACCCAAACAGCATTTTTTTGTAAAATATCGTAATCTTTTTTAACAATAGGTCGTCCCAAACGTACATTGGCACCTGCTCTATGTTCTGTTTTTGGATAGATCATCAATAAATTGGTGCCCAAACCAGATATTTGATCCCTAATTTCTTTGGTGGCGCCTTCCCCTGCCGAAATGGTCATAATTACAGCTGCAACACCAATAATGATTCCCAAAACAGTGAGCAAACTTCTCGACCTGTTTTTATTGATTGCCTGAAAAGCCACTTTAAATGTTTTAATCAACTGTGTCATTTTCAAATACTTATTAAGCTGTTATCCCCAATTCCTGTAATGCACTTTCTTTGGTGCTCCTGTTTTTGATGAGTTCATCGGTTAATATGCGTCCGTCCCGCAAATAAATCATCCGTTTTGCGAATTGGGCAATTTCCGGTTCGTGCGTAATCATGATAATTGTTTTTCCCTGATCGTTTAATTTTACAAACAAATCTGCCACTTCAATGCTCGCCTTGCTGTCCAAATTTCCCGTGGCTTCATCCGACAGGATAATGGCAGGATCGTTCACCAAAGCTCTGGCAATAGCAACACGCTGCTGTTCTCCGCCAGAAAGTTCATTTGTTTTATGGTAAATTCTGTTTCCCAAACCCACTTTTTCTAAGGCCTTTTTTGCGTGTGCTGAGGGATTTAAAAATTTTCCGGTTCTGTTGTAAACCAGTGGCAGTTCCACATTTTCTAAAGCAGTGGTGCGGGAAAGCAGGTTATAACTCTGAAAAATAAATCCGATTTTTTGATTTCTGATTGCTGCAAGTTCATTTTTATTGAGCCTATTTACGTGAACGCCATCCAAATAATAGTCACCTTCTGAAGGTTTGTCCAAGCAACCCAAAATATTCAGCAAAGTAGATTTTCCCGAACCGGAAGCACCCATGATGGCCACAAATTCGCCTTCTTCAATTACAAGATTGATTGTTGTGAGCGCATGCACTGCTAATTCTCCGGTTTTAAACACCTTGCTTAAATTTTTGGTTTCTATGACCTTTTTGCCTGCCATTTTTATTTTTTAGATTTAATGCCATTGATTACCTTTTGGTTATCCTTCAAAGGAATATTATCCATAAACTTTATTATTTCTGATGTCAGTCCGGTTTTTATGCCAAGTTCCACAAACTTAAAATTCAGTTTCCCTTTTTCATTTTGCATAAAAAAACCATCAATTTTTGGCGGCAATCTCTTTTTAAAATTTACAGGCGTAAACAAGTCTTTATTGTTAACGGCACTAATAAAAACCTTTTGGATGGAATCTGGTAAATAGGCTTCAGCATCTTTCAACAGCATAGGCTTTATTTCTTTCAGCATCGCTTCATTTGGCCGAAAACGCAAAGCCGAATTGTTAATAAGCAACACATTTTTAGCGAAGTTTGTAATAAATTCTATGTTGGCCGTCATCCCCGGAAGCAATTCCCCATTTTTATTGTCAACGTCAATCACCACCTTATAATTTACCACATTATTAATTTTTATGGGCTGCAATCTAATTTGGCTCACTTGCCCGTGAAATATTTTATCCTGATAGGTTTGCACCGTAAACCGCACTTTCATGCCGTTTTGGATAAAACCAATATCACTTTCGTCAACATCAGCCAACAATTGCATTTTTGATAAATCTTCAGCAATCACAAACATTTTTGGTGTTGCAAAAGATGCTGCTACGGTTTGGCCTTCTTCCACGCTTCTGTCTATTACAGTGCCACTAATTGGGGAAGTGATGCGCGCGTAACCCATTGTCACTTTAATGCTTTTTACCGATGCTTCGGCCGCTTCTTTTGCACTTAAAGCTTGATCATAAGTGAATTTTGAGTTGCTGTATTGCTGCTCGGAAATTACTTTTTCCGCATACAATGCTTTGTCGCGGTCAAACTCAACTTTCGCTTGGTTCAATCTGGCTTGTGCAACCGACAAATTGGCCTCGGCATTGATTAAATTGGTGTACAACAATTTCAAATCCATTTCCGCCAACAACTGCCCAACTTTCACTTTATCATTAAAATCCATGTAAATTTTTTTGATGGTTCCGGAAATTTGCGTTCCAACCTCAACCGTATTGATGGCTTCCAGCGTTCCAGTGCTTGAAACAACCGCCTCAATGTTGCCTTTTTCTAAGGTTGCAAAAGTAAAATCGAGTTTTTTGGCTTCCCATTTTGGCTTCATTATTAAATAGACCACCACAGAGATACCCAAAACCAGCAGCAATATCCAAGTTAACTTTTTCATCTGTTTAAATTTTATTTTTTAGCGGTAACAGATGCTGTTCGCCATTAATCATTTGTTTGCACGTCAAAATTTGTAATGCTCGTTTCATATTTTTATTTTTAATCTTTTCCCGTTAATAATTGGTAATCGTAATAAGTTGTTTTATAGTTTAATATGGCTTGAAGCCAACTTAAGCGCGACTGTGTAAAGGCCAATTCGGCATCATTGACTTCCAAAATTGTTCCCACACCCAAATCGTATCTTTTTTTTGCGAGTTTTAAAGCGTCGGCTGTCAATAGTAAATTTTCCTGCTGCACTTCCGTTTTAAGTTTGGAAAATCGCCACTGAGAAACCAATTCATTCAGTTTCATTTGAATTTCTTTGATGACATATTCTTGTTCCTCTTCAACTATTTTTTTGCTCAAAGCAACTTGTTGTACCTTGTTTTTTGTGACGGTTCCATTAAATATGGGGAACTGCAATTGCAATCCCGCCAAACTTGTTTGTGTCCAATCGTATTCAGAAAACTTAAAATTATTGGCGTGCGCCTGATAATTGTAATTACTGATGGCGCCGAGTGTTGGATAATAAGCCGATTTTGCCAATTGGAGTCGGTCTTCATTCAAGCCAACAGTCAATTCCAATTGTTTTAACTGACTATTTTTTTGAAGTAGTTTTGAGGTTTCTTCCTCTAGCAAAATTTCATCGCTTCTTATTTCAATGGGTTCGGTCAATTTAAGGGAAACATCCGCATCAAAGCCCAACAGCAATTTTAAAGCATTTTCTGCCGGAATTAAATTACTTTGCGCTTCCAGCAAATTGCTTTTGGCAATGGCTGCCTGCACTTTTGCCGAAGAAACATCAAACTCGGTTAGTGTTCCCCTTTGCAGTCTTTTTTGAATATCAGTCAAAAACACCTCCGCATTTTCTTTACGGATTGCCTGTACTTTTGCAACTTCCTGTGCAATTAAATAATTGAAATAGGCTTTTTTTACTGCATTGATAACAGAAAGTTTGACACCTCTTTTGGCTTCCTTTTGAAAATCATATTGGGTTTCAACCAGTTTTTTATTGGCAAAATTATAGCGCTCATAAAGGGGAAGCGAGAGATTTAAGGAACTTCTGAACTCATTGTCAGAACCCAATTTTACGGCGCTGTTGGCCGTTCCAAAACCTTCCGATAAAAAAATAACTTGCCGGTCGATATTTCTGTTGTAGCTGGAACTTAGATTTAATTTCGGCAAAAAATTGGCTTTGGCTTCTTTTAAAGCGAATTTTGAAGCAATCATTTCATCATTGGCAATGATGATGCTCGTGTTTTGTTCAAACGCCAATGAAATTGCCTCATTTAAACTCAAAGAAATATTTTCTTGTGAAAGTACCCCATGACCGCTTAAAATGAGCAGAAAAAAAATCATCCGTTTTACGCGCAACGACTTCATATCACTATAATTTTAAATTTAAATGACATTGAAGCACCATCAATAAGTAGAAAAAATAGCTAATTAATTACTTCAAAATCAGCATTATAATTTTATTTACAATTTCAAAAGAAAAAAATTTATACCACCACAAACTGACGTACAAATTCATCACTGTCGATTACCATTTTTGTAACTTCAAAAACTTCTTTTCTGTTTGTTCTAAAAGCTTTTACAAAATTTGTGATGTCGTCTTCTAATTGTTGATGTTCGGCCCTAAATTGATGGGAATCATATTTAAAAGGATCTTCCATTAAATTTGCTAAATGCGTCAAATGCTTATCGACCCTTTGCAGCAAATCATTACATTTTTTAGCAGTTTCCAGAATGCTGTTGTCAATTTTGCGCACTGTTTCACTATCCTTTTTATTTGAAATCCAGATTAAATATTTGTCGATTAAATTATCTAAAAAATTTAAATCGTCTCTGTAAAACAACAAATCCGTTTTCCAGTGTTTTGTGAGAATATACAATGCTTCCCAATTGGCATCTAAAATGTAAGTTCCATTTGGCCTGTTTCTAAAATCGCTCATAATTTTTTCTTTTAAAGTTAAAAAATTGCCTCATTTGTAAATTTTGAATATCAAAAAGCAATCGCAAAACAAAAAAATTTACATCTTAAATTTAGTGAAGGATTTTACCCAAAAAAATGACCTTTATCAATTATTACAGGTCGGTAAATGAGTTTTATCATTCTATTACACATTTAAGATTTATATCTTTGGCTACTAACCGCTAAACACCAGTCGAGATGAAAACAATAATTTTTGCCACAGATTATTCAAAAAATGCCGAAACCGCCATAAAATATGCGTACGGGATAAGCTCAAAATTAGGCACCAATTTGTTGGTGATTCATGTTTACAGTCTGCCGATGATGTTGGGTTTGGAATTTGACATTTTTTATGATGAACTCGAAAAAACAACCCTAAAAGAAAATAATTCAAAACTCAAAAATTTCTGTAAAAAACACTTGGGAAAAGATTTGGCTGGGATGAAAGTAAAAACCGAGGCTTTTGAAAATTTGTCAGTAGCACAAGGAATACTTGTAAAAGCCGCAAAGCATAAAGCCTTTATGATTGTTATTGGAATGAAAAAAGAAAGCGCAATTAAAGAGCTTTTTATGGGAGACACCTCTATGAGCCTTATTGAAAAAGCGCCATGTCCTGTATTGTTGGTTCCTGAAAGCGCTAACAACAATAATCTCAAATCATTTGTTTATGCAACCGATTTTGAACAGGAAGATATTGGTGCTATTTATAAATTTTCCCAAATAGCCAAAAATTTTGATGCAAAAATAAAAGTTGTGCATATTGCGCCAAACATGAATTGTGACGCAAACATAAAAATGGAATGGTTTAAAGAAATGGTGGAGCAAAAAGTGACCTATAAAAAAATTAAATATAAAGTATTGTTCTCAGAAGAAATATTTGGAACACTTAAGGCCTTTTTAGACAGCAATAACATAGATATGGTCGCCATGTTGGAACGAGAAAAAAGCGGATTTTTAAAAAAGCTTTTTCAACGTGATATGGTTAAAGAGATGGAATCCTTCGGTAAAATTCCTTTGTTAAGTTTTAATGAAGCCAATTATTAGTATTGATATATTATTGTGATTTAACCAGCTTTTCGCGCTCGAGTTGTTTAATAATGCTATTCACATAGTCATTTACCGTGGCATTAATTGTTTGGGGATCCACCAAATTCATGGCACCTACCCAAACAAGTGATTTGGTGTCGTCTTGGTTGATATTATAAATAACCGTTTCAACGTTATAAACTTTATAGTAATCGTAATATCGCGGTGTATAATAAATATCTTGATACCAATAATAATACCTTCCAAATCGTGACCATCGATAACCTATGGATGGATAATTATAGGTTTCATAATTAATGCGTTCATCAACGCCTTTAATAGAGGTAATCAAAACAGTATCAAAACCATCTTCGGCAATTTGTTTGATCATTTTATCAATTTCTTCTTCGTTTTTTTTAGAACCAGTAAAATCATTGTCTAAAACAGCCATACTTTCCACGGCATAAATATCCCGAAGAATAAAGGCATTTTTCAATTTCTCTTCAAATATTTTACGGGCGGTCAGGTTATCAGTAATGCCAACCACCAGCATTTTTTTTGTTTCTAAAGAAGTAATAGCTGGATTTTTCCAACTGTCCACAAATCGGGTTGAAGAACAGGCCGATAATAGCAGTATTCCTGCAAATAAAGCAATTCTTTTCATCTGTTTAATGTTGTTTTTTATCAGGAACAGATACTGATTGCCATTAAACATTTTATTATGTGACAAAATTTGATAGGCTCGTTTCATGACTTATAGTTTTAATTCAAAATTATAAATACTGTTTGATTTATACATTGAGGAATGTCAACCCAAAAATTGATTAATATCAGTTTTCTATGAGTTTTAAAATCGAAAAAGGAACAATTTTTCACCCTGCAGGAGTAGAAGGAAAAAATTTTACAATTTGTCATAATAAGCGGAATTGAAAAGGAACAATTGAACAGTTTAGGACCTTGAGCTTAGTTGAAGGGAAAGAGTAAAACAGTTATAAGAATAAACAACTTTTGAGGAATATCATTTTAATCTTCAGAAATTGTTTCTAATTTGGAACAAAATTCTTCATTATGTCAACAGCTATAAAACATCCGTTGCCAAAAACGATTTTTGAAAATTTGGCCAATACCCATGGACTGTATTGCGTTTCCATATATCTTCCTATGCACAAAGACGGCAAGGAGCAAAATGAACGCATTGCACAGGCAACTTTAAAACAATGTTTAAAAGAAGTTCAAAAAGATCTTGAGCGCCATGAAATGAATTCTCAAGACATTAAAAATTATTTAAAACCCATTGAAGCTTTGATTTCAAACATAGAACTTTGGCGGAATCCTTCAGATGGCTTAGCCATCTTTCTGGATAAAAACGGACTAAATTACTACACGCTTCCTGTTTCATTTGAAATAAAAACCACCGTGAGTGATCATTTTTTCCTTATGCCTTTATTGCCTTTATATCACGAAGATGACGAATATTATTTATTGGAACTGAGCCAAGACTATGTAAAACTTTATGAAGCGAACAAATATGGCTATCAGGATATTTATATTGAAGATTTTGCACCAACCCAATTGGAAGAAGCTGTGGGTTTTGATTTCAAACAAAATATGCTGCAGTTTAGGGGCGGACAAAGTTTTCAGGGAAGCGAAGTTTATCATGGAAAAGGTCCGGGAAAAGATGATGTTAAAAAAGAACTATTTACCTATTTTAGGACAATAGACAATGGCATCAATAAAATCATTTCAAATAAAAAAGCGCCACTCATTATTGCGTGTGCCGATCCAATATTCGGACTTTATAAAGAAGCAAACACCTATCCAAATTTGCTTGAAAATTATATTGCAGGCGATTCGGAATTTAAAAACAAAACAAAACTTCACAAGAAATCCTGGAAACTGGTTCACCCCTATTTTAATAAATTAAAGGAAAATAAATTGCTTCAATACAAGGAATTATACCATACCCCTAAAACATCTTATCAAATTTCTGAAATCGTGCCGGCTGCAATAAACGGAAAAATAGACACGCTTTTTATTGAAAATGGTAAAGATGAATTTGGTGTTTTCAATCTACAAACCAATCGATTGATGATTAGAAAAAAAACGGAATTAAATAACGCTTCTTTAAGTGATTTAAGTGCAGTGTCCACTTTTTTACAAGGCGGAAAAGTATATTTTTTAACATCAGAAGAAATGCCGGATGCCGGCCACCCCATGAATGCATTATTGCGGTATTAAAACGTTTAAATATCATCTAAAAACAAAAAACCTGTTGAGGAATATCATTTTAACAAAAAAAAATAACAGCTAATTTCAACAAGAATTATTAACCATAAAATCCAACATTATGTCAGTATTAAAAGTTATTGAACTTATGGGGAATTCCACCATCAGTTTTGAAGATGCCGTCCAAAATGTAGTTAATGAAGCTGCTAAAACGGTCAAAAACATTAAGTCTGTTCATATTGAACATTTTCATGTTACCATAAATAGCAATAAAATATCACAATTCCGGGTAACCACAAAAGTAGCTTTTGGAATTTTAGATAATTGATTATTTTGAGTTAATTAGTAAGACGGGGTATTTTTTTAGGGTTTTTCCTAAATCGGTAAATTTGCAAACTGGCCCATCAAAATACCTCATCTTATGTATGCTATGATTTTTAAAACTTTAAGCAGTCATTAATTTTAAGCATTAGAACTTCTTATCAATTCAAAATGATTTTAGCCCCATTTTATCAAAATTCTAAAAACTAAAAACATGAAGCAAATTAAAATATTTAACGAAAATGTGGAAGCCTATGAGGCTTGGTATGAAAAATATCCTGAAGTTTACCTTTCTGAAGTTGCCGCCATTAAAGAACAAATGTTAAAACTGCCTGAAAATATTAAAGGCATTGAAGTTGGACTCGGAACAGGAAGATTTGCGCAGGTTTTGGGCATAAAGGAAGGTGTTGAACCCGCAAACGAAATGGCCGCGATCGCCTTAAAAAGAGGTATTGAAGTTATAAATGGCAATGCAGAGAATCTTCCTTTAAAAGATTTGAATTTCGATTTTGTGCTTTTCGTCACCATTTGTCATTTAAATAATCTTAAAAGGGCTTTAAAAGAAGCTTTTCGCATATTAAAACCTAAAGGCAACATTATTATTGGTTTTATTGATAAAGATCAAAAAATTGGAAAAACCTATGAAGAAAACAGAATGCGCAGCACCTTTTTTAGGTATGCGAATTTTTATTCAGTGGTTTATGTAACTAAATTAATGAAAGAAGCCGGATTTGCAGCCTTTGAATACAACCAGACTTTATTTGGTGAATTGGACGAAATAAATGAGGTGCAACTCCCAAAACAAGGTTTTGGACAAGGATCTTTTGTGGTGATAAAAGCCGTGAAGAAATAAAAACTATATTAATTGTAAAACAAAAACAGGATTGCATTCAGCAATCCTGTTTTTTAATTTCATTTTAAACCTTAAGCTTTATCCCAACCTGTCAATCCGGCAGAAATCACAAATTTCATCACATCGCTTGAGCTGATGTTCAATGGTTTTATATTGGCTTTTGGCACAATAAACAACTCGCCCGAAAAATTATAAGAATGCGGAAAATATACGGCAACTTTATCGACTTCGCCCAAAATAGCAAGATTTTCCTCCGTAATAAAACCGATTTTTTCAAGATCGGAGATGAGGTTCACTTTTACCAAAACCGGTTGGTTGAATTTTTTTTCTTTGCCCACAAAAGCCGAAAACAAATCGTTAAAAGCCGAATACACAAATTTCACCAAAGGAATTCTGCCAATCACATTTTGAAATACTTGTTTTAAAGGTTGCGCAATAAAAGTTCTACCTATAAAACCAATAAATATTAAAAATATGAGCAGTGTCAATACGCCCAAACCCGGAATTTTGATAGCAAATAATTCAAATATTAAATCTTCCGACAAACCATCCATAAACATAAAAACCGAATAAATAATGTAGGCTGTTATGGTTAATGGCGCGATATACAATAAACCTTCCAGTAAATAATTGGCTAATCTTTTCATCATAATATCTTAATAATTTAATTGGTATTTGGCAATATTTGCACCCTTCAAAGATAGTCTGAAAATTTGAATCATTTAAATAAATTGCTCATTTCCATTTTTACTTTCAAGGCTGCACACAAATTATTTTATTTAGTAACTTTGCAGCCTTATTAATAGTTCTGTGGAAAAATCAAACGAAAATTCAGTTAATTTAAACAAATACATCAGCAGTACAGGGATTTGCTCCAGGCGTGAAGCCGAAAAGTTAATAGTTGACGGTTTTGTAACCATTAACGATCAGCCTACGCAATTGGGAAATCGAGTATTTGAAGGTGATGTGGTAAAAATAAAGGGCAAACCATTACACACAAAACCCAAAACTTTATACATTGCTTTTAACAAACCTGTTGGTATTGTTTGTACCACCGATATAAAAGAACCTAAAAACATTGTCGATTTTATAAAGCATCCGCAAAGGCTATTTCCTGTTGGAAGGCTGGACAAACCCTCGCAAGGATTGATTTTTTTAACGAACGACGGCGATATTGTAAATAAAATTTTGCGAGCAGGAAACAATCATGAAAAAGAATATATTGTATCTGTAAAGCAACCAATTACTTCAGAATTTATTCAAAAAATGGGTGGCGGACTTCCAATCTTGGACACCATCACAAAAAAGTGTAAGGTTATTAAATTAAATGATTACAGCTTTAAAATTGTGTTAACCCAAGGCTTAAACCGCCAAATTAGAAGGATGTGCGATTATTTAAGTTATGATGTCACAAGCCTAAAACGCACCCGAATTATGAACGTAAATCTAGAAGGTATAAAAGTGGGCGAATGGCGAGAATTAACCGAAAAAGAGATGCTTGAAATCAACAAAATGATTTCAGATTCCTCCAAAACAGAAGAAGCTTCAGCAGATGCGCATAAAAAGAAATAGCAATATCCTATCCTCAACCTCCCGTTCTAAAAACGGGACAGGCTTTTCCTAAGGAAAGGGAGTTTGATTTGGTTTTAAAAATGAACTTCCGTCTCCCGTCTCCGGTCTTCGGTCTCCGGTCTTCCGTCTTCGGTCTTCGGTCTTCGGTCTCCGGTCTTCCGTCTTCGGTCTTCGGTCTTCGGACTACATTATAATTTTTTTCAACAATCCACCTTTCAATTTTCCAACTTTTAACTTTCAACTTTAATTCTAATCAGTATCTTTGCCGACTATGCAATTTGAATTAAAAACAACCGACCCGCAAAGCAAGGCTAGAGCTGGCGTAATTACCACTGATCACGGAGAAATTGAAACGCCAATTTTTATGCCCGTTGGAACCGTTGGTTCCGTAAAAGGCGTACATCAAAGCGAATTAAAAGACGAAATAAACCCTGATATCATTTTAGGAAATACCTACCATTTATATTTACGTCCGCAAACAACCATTTTAGAACAAGCCGGCGGTTTGCATAAATTTATGAACTGGGACCGCAATATTTTGACGGATAGTGGCGGATACCAGGTATATTCACTTTCAGAAAACCGAAAAATTAAGGAAGAAGGCGTTAAATTTAAAAGCCATATTGATGGTTCTTATCATACTTTTACGCCAGAAAATGTGATGGAAATTCAGCGCACCATTGGTGCAGATATTATTATGGCATTTGATGAATGCACTCCTTATCCTTGTGATTACGGTTATGCAAAACGGTCTATGCATATGACACATCGCTGGTTAAATCGCTGTATCACACATCTGGAAAAAACACCGTTTAAGTATGGATACACACAGGCTTTTTTCCCTATTGTGCAAGGAAGCACCTATAAGGATTTAAGAAAACAATCGGCCGAGTTCATTGCGTCTGTTGGTGCGGAAGGAAATGCAATTGGCGGACTTTCAGTAGGAGAACCTGCCGATGAAATGTATGAAATGACTGAAGTTGTCACCGCAATTTTACCCGAAGACAAACCACGTTATTTAATGGGCGTTGGTACGCCAGCCAATATTTTAGAAAATATAGCCTTGGGAATTGATATGTTTGACTGCGTGATGCCCACCAGAAATGCACGAAACGGCATGTTATTTACGGCCAACGGCACCATCAATATCAAAAATAAAAAATGGGAAAATGATTTTTCACCGATTGATGAAATGGACATCACTTTTGTGGATAAAATGTATTCAAAAGCTTATTTGCGCCATTTATTTATTTCAAAAGAATTGCTGGGAAAACAAATCGCTTCCATCCATAATTTAGGTTTTTATTTATGGTTGGTTCGTGAAGCAAGAAAGCATATATTAGCCGGAGATTTTACGCCTTGGAAAAACAGGATGGTGAAACAAATGGACAACAGGATGTAGCTGAAAGCTCAAAGCTATAAAGCTGGAAGACCGCGGGCGTAAACAAGGCAAAACCAATAAACAATTCAACGATTAAACAAATACACGATTAATTGAGAATACTCGACAAATACATATTAAAAAAATATTTAAGCTCATTTCTATTGGTATTAATGTTACTGATCCCAATCGCTATTGCCATTGATGTGTCGGAAAAAGTCGATAAATTTTTGCGCCATGCCGATTTATCTTTGACAGAAATTATTAAAGACTATTACTTCAACTTCATTATCATTTATGGCAATACCTTTATGCCTTTGGCGTTATTTATTGCGGTCATATTTTTTACCTCAAAACTTGCAGGAAATACAGAAGTTATTGCCATACACTCAGCGAAAATATCATTTACGCGATTTTTAAAACCTTATTTTATTGGCGCTACCATGGTTACTTTATTTGCTTTAGTGATGAACCATTTTGTGGTGCCAAACAGCAATAAAACGTTTGAGGAATTTAGCAGAAAATATTTAAAAAAAACACAACTTAACGAAAATTATTTAACCAATATTAATTTGCAATTAGGCCCAAATGATTATGTGTTTTTAAAAAGCTACACAATTGACTCTAAGGTTGGTTACAATTTTTCTTATGAAAAATTCGAAGGCACCAAACTAAAATATAAACTTTTTGCAGACAATATTCGTTGGCAGGAAAAAGACAGTACTTTTCAAATGATCAATTATAAAAAAAGATTTATTTTAAAAGAGCGGGATATCATAGAATCAGGCACCAGATTAGATACTGCATTTAGTTTTACCGACCAGGATTTAATTTATGTTGATTACATGGCCAAAGAAATGAATTCCATAAAATTGAATGAATTTATCAATACCTCAAGAGATAGAGGCGTCAGCAATTTAAATGTGTATTTGGTTGAACTCCATAAACGAACCAGCTTGCCCGTTTCATCTTATATTTTGACATTTTTAGCAGTTTCCCTGGCCTCAAAAAAACGCCGTGGTGGCATGGGCGTAAATTTGGCGATTGGCATATCACTTATGTTTGTTTATGTTTTTTTACTGAAAATTGCAGAAGTATTAGGAGCTGGAGCCGAAAAAAATTCATTCTTTGTAGTTTGGTTACCAAATATTGTATTTGGAGGCTTGGCTATCTATTTATACCTTAAAAATGCCAAAAACTGAGCTAAAAAACTACCTTCATCTCCACTTCTTGGTATTTATTTGGGGGTTTACTGCAATTTTAGGCGCCTTAATAAGCATAGATGCTATTCCTTTAGTTTGGTATCGAATGCTCTTTGCTGTTATTATCGTATTCATCTATTTTCTCATTAAAAAAAAACCGTTAAGAATAGGGACAAAAGCGCTTTTTAAATTTTTTATTGGCGGCGTTATCATAGCAGTTCATTGGATCTTTTTTTTCTCGGCAATTAAAGTCGCCAATGTTTCTGTTGCTTTAATTGCTTTAAGTACAGGAGCTTTGTTCACTTCATTTATAGAACCTTTATTTTTTAGAAGACGCATTAATTTTTTGGAATTGCTGTTCGGACTCATTGTAATTGCCGGTTTATATCTCATTTTAAATGTTGAAGGAGATTATACTTTGGGAATTATTTATGCCCTGATCGCATCATTCTTATCAGTATTATTTACAGTCCTAAACGGTTTATATGTAAGAAAATATGAAGCCGAAGTAATTTCCTTTTATCAGTTGTTATTCGGTGTTGGCTTCATAACCATTTACGTTTTGTTCACAACAGGCTTTACGATGGAGCAATTTGCATTAAAATTGTCAGACTTTACGTATTTATTTATATTGAGCAGTATTTGCACTGCTTATGCTTTTATTGTTTCAGTAAAAATAATGAAGCATTTAACGCCTTATACTGTTATACTCACGTTGAATTTAGAGCCCGTTTACGGAATCATTTTAGCCGTGCTTATATTTGGCGAAAAAGAAAAAATGAGCACACAATTTTATATCGGGGCAACAGTAATTTTATTGATTGTTGTGGTCAACGGAATTTTAAAAAATAAAAAAAAGACTATAATTTAACTTTCTAAAATTGATTAGTTGTTATATTTGTAGTTCAACCAAACTTTGAAAATATGGAATATTTAGATTTTGAATTGCCAATTAAAGAATTAGAGGAACAATATAACAAATGTGTTTTAATTGGTGAAGAAAGCGATGTTGATATGACTGAAAGTTGTAAAAATATTGAAAAGAAATTGCTAAAGACCAAAACAGAGATCTATAAAAACCTGACTGCCTGGCAAAGGGTGCAACTTTCCCGCCATCCCAGCAGGCCTTATACCTTAGACCATATTACTGCACTTGCCGGAGAAACATTTATGGAATTGCACGGTGACCGAACATTTAAAGATGACAAAGCCATGGTTGGCGGATTGGGAAAAATAGGAAACCAATCGTTTATGTTTATCGGCCAGCAAAAGGGCTACAACACAAAAACGCGTCAATACAGAAATTTTGGAATGTCGAATCCGGAAGGCTACAGAAAAGCCCTGCGTTTGATGAAAATGGCCGAAAAATTCAGTATTCCTGTTGTCACTTTTTTAGACACACCTGGTGCTTATCCGGGATTGGAAGCGGAAGAACGCGGACAAGGTGAAGCTATTGCGCGCAATATTTTTGAAATGACACGTTTAAAAACACCTATTATTACCGTTGTAATTGGTGAAGGCGCTTCTGGAGGTGCCTTGGGAATTGGTGTTGGAGACCGTGTTTATATGATGGAAAATACCTGGTACAGCGTTATTTCTCCAGAATCATGTTCTTCTATCTTATGGAGAAGCTGGGAGCACAAAGAAGAAGCCGCAGAAGCTTTAAAATTGACTGCGGAAGACATGAAAAAGCAAAAACTGATAGACGGAATCATTAAAGAACCTCTTGGAGGTGCTCATTTTGACAGAGAAACCGCTTTTAAAGAAGTAGAAAAAACCATTCTTAAAGCTTTTGATGAGTTAAAAAAGCTAACGCCTAAAGACCTCGTAAAAAAACGCATGGAAAAATACGCCGAAATGGGCGTTTTTAAAGGGTAGCTTTTTTATTTGTTATACGTTATTGGTTATTTGTTATTGGTTATGATTTGTTGGTTTCAAGTTTTAACAAATAACGTTTAACATTTCAGCTTTTGGCTTTTAACATTTAACATTTCAACTTTTAACTTTCAAACTTTGCAATGTATATTCTTTCGCCGCAACAAACAGCAAATGCAGATAAAGCAACCATTAAAAATAAAGGCATCACTGCTGTCGATTTAATGGAAACTGCCGCTACAAGTTGTTTTCAATGGCTGCACAACAAGTTACAGGGCGAAAATATTAAAATTCACGTATTTTGTGGGATTGGAAATAATGGCGGTGACGGTTTGGTCATCGCACGACTTTTATACAAACATAACTATCAGATAAATTGCTATATCGTTAATTTCAGCACCAAGCGAACGGAAGAATTTATAGCTAATTACAATAGATTAAAAGAAATAGGTTTAAAACCAATTGAACTATCCCACGATAATGATTTTCCTGAAATTGAAGCCAATGATTTGGTGGTTGATGCTATTTTCGGAAACGGGCTTACCAGAAATCCGGAAGGATTCACCAAAAAATTAATCCAGTACCTCAACACTAAAAAAGTTTTTGTCTTGGCCATCGACATGCCTTCAGGATTATTTGGCGACAAATCGGTCACAGATGCAGCTTCAGTATTAAAATCAAGCCATATTCTCACATTTCAAACACCAAAAATGGCTTTTTTGTTGCCTGAAAATAAAGATTTTGTAAATACCTGGGAAGTGATTGATATTGGTTTAGACCAAAATTATATTGAAAGTCTACATCCAAAAACCCATTATACAACACTGGCAGACATTATTCCTTTATACAAAACCCGCAACAAATGGGATCACAAAGAAACTTATGGTCATTCGCTGATGATTGGCGGAGCACAGACACAGGACGCATACGGCCATCGTGC
>JAWOHJ010000120.1:0-5695 GCA_046485225.1 Lutibacter sp.
CCACAACTTTTAAGGCATCAATATCCAAACCTGAATCGGTTTCGTCCAAAATAGCCAGTTGTGGTTCCAACATCGCCATTTGGAATATTTCATTTCGTTTTTTCTCACCTCCGGAAAATCCTTCATTTAAGGATCGCGACAAAAATTTACGGTCTATTTCCAACAAATCTGCTTTTTCACGAATCATTTGCAGCATTTCTTTTGCAGGCAATTCTCCAATTCCTTTCGCTTTGCGCGTTTCGTTAATGGCTGTTTTGATGAAGTTTGTAACCGTTACGCCTGGAATTTCTATAGGATATTGAAACGATAAAAAGACACCTTTATGCGCTCTCACTTCAGGAGCGAACTCGGATAAATCTTCTCCGTTTAATTCCACAGAACCTTCGGTAACTTCAAACTCTTCTTTTCCTGCAATAACAGAGGCAAGCGTGCTTTTTCCAGAACCGTTTGGCCCCATAATCGCATGAACTTCACCTGCTTTTATTTCGAGATTTATTCCTTTTAAAATCTCTTTGCCATTGATGTTGGCGTGTAAATTATTTATTTTTAACATTTTTTATTCGTTTATCTGTTTTAATTTGTTGAATCGTGTAATTGTTATTAAACCCAACAACATTTTAACTTTTTAACATTTAACTTTTAAAATCCCAACGCGCCAGCTGGCCCATTTTCTAAAAATGTTCACAGAACATTTTTAGCACGTTTTGTTCCCCCTTCGGGGGTCAGGGGGCCTTACCCTACCGATCCTTCCAAACTAATTTCCAACAACTTCTGTGCTTCCACGGCAAATTCCATTGGCAACTTGTTTAGCACTTCTTTACCAAATCCGTTGACGATTAATGCAATCGCTTTTTCGGTATTGATGCCTCGTTGGTTGCAATAAAACAATTGATCTTCCCCAATTTTACTTGTGGTAGCTTCGTGTTCTATTTGTGCCGATTTATTTTTTACTTCAATATATGGAAAAGTATGTGCGCCACATTTGTCGCCCATCAATAAAGAGTCGCATTGAGAAAAATTTCTGGCATTATTTGCTCTCGGACTTATTTGCACCAAACCTCTGTAAGAATTATGCGAATGTCCTGCAGAAATTCCTTTTGAAATAATCGTACTTTTTGTATTATTTCCCAAATGAATCATTTTTGTGCCGGTATCTGCCTGCTGAAAATTATTGGTCACCGCAATGGAATAAAATTCACCCACAGAGTTGTCGCCTTTCAAAATGCAACTTGGATATTTCCAGGTAATTGCACTTCCGGTTTCCACTTGTGTCCAAGAAATTTTTGCATTTTTTTCGCACAATCCGCGTTTGGTCACAAAATTATAAACACCACCTTTTCCTTCTTTATCACCTGGAAACCAGTTTTGAACGGTAGAGTATTTTATTTCCGCATCATCCAAAGCTATTAACTCAACAACAGCGGCGTGCAACTGATTTTCATCACGTGCCGGCGCAGTGCAACCTTCCAAATAACTTACATAACTGCCTTCGTCTGCAATTAGCAAAGTTCGTTCAAATTGTCCGGTTCCGCCTTCATTTATTCTGAAGTAGGTTGACAATTCCATCGGACAAGTAACGCCTTTTGGAATGTAACAAAACGAACCATCAGAAAAAACTGCCGAATTTAATGCTGCATAAAAATTATCGGATTTGGGAACAATGCTTCCTAAATATTTTTTTACCAATTCAGGATGTTCTTGAATGGCTTCAGAAATCGGGCAAAAAATAATGCCTCTTTCATTTAAAGTCTTTTTAAAGGTAGTTGCCACAGAAACTGAGTCAATCACTATATCCATTGCTACATTGGACAAACGTTTTTGTTCACCAATGGAGATGCCTAACTTTTCAAAAGTTTTCAATAATTCCGGATCAACCTCATCCAAACTGTTAAGTTTTGGCTTTTGTATTGGCGCAGAATAATAGCTGATATCTTGAAATGAAGGTTTTTCATATCGAACATTTGCCCATTCAGGTTCTTTCATTTCTTTCCAAATACGAAAAGCATCCAAACGCCATTCGGTCATCCACGCAGGCTCATTTTTCTTTTTGGAAATGGCGATAACAACATCTTCATTTAAACCTACGGGAAACTTATCGGATTCAATATCTGTATAAAAACCGTATTCGTACTCTTTGGTTTCGAGTTCTTTTTTTAAATCGTCTTCAGTATATTTGCTCATTTTTGATTATTTTTTATCGAAAGATGAATGTTTTGGGCGTTACCCTGCGGGTCGGGCTTTTCGCTACAATCTTTTTTAAAGCTGAAAAAGCTTCAAAAAAGGATTTTCACTACAATCCCTAACGCAAATGCTGTTCTAAATAGAAATAACCATCATTTTTCAATCTTTCAATTTTTCATTTTTTATAGTGAAAATGATTCACCACATCCGCAGGTTCTTTGGGCATTCGGATTTTTAAAAACAAATCCGGTTCCTTTTAAACCGCCAGAATATTCCAAAGTTGTTCCAATAAGGTACAAAAAGCTTTTTTTATCAACAATGATTTTCACACCGTTGTCTTCAAAAACCTTGTCGCCTTCAACTTGATCTTTGTCAAATTTTAAGTCATAAGAAAGTCCGGAACAACCGCCGCTTTTTACCCCAACTCTAACGAAGTCGTTTTCTGGGTTAAAGCCATCGTCTTTCATAAGCTCAATCACTTTATTTTTTGCTATGTCTGAAACTTTTATCATATTGCTTATATAGATTAATTCTAAATAAGCGCAAATATAAGCAGAAAAAACGGTATTTAAAACCTTTTTTGTATGAATAAATTTAATAGTGCCATAGTTGTTGCCTATAAACATTTATCTTTGCAAAATGACAGAAGATAAAAACGAAACGCGCACAAGCTTGTCCGAATTGGGAGAATTTGGCCTGATAAAACACTTAACCCAATCATTTGATATTCAGCAAAAAAGCACCATAAAAGGCGTGGGTGACGATGCAGCAGTTTTAGCAATAAAAGACAAAAATATTTTGGTGACAACCGATTTATTGGTGGAAGGCGTGCATTTCGATTTAAGTTATATGCCACTGAAACATTTGGGTTATAAGGCGGTTGTGGTAAACGTATCCGATATTTATGCCATGAACGGAATTGCGACCCAAATTACGGTTTCAATCGCTGTTTCAAACCGATTTCCTTTGGAAGCTATTGAAGAATTGTACGCCGGAATTCATTTGGCGTGTAAAACTTATGGTGTCGATTTGGTTGGTGGTGACACCACTTCTTCAACAAAAGGATTGCTGATTAGCATTACTGCCATCGGTGAAGCGAAAAATGAAGATATTGTTTACAGAAATACCGCAAAACCAAATGATTTGCTGGTGGTAACGGGCGATTTGGGTGCGGCATATTTGGGATTACAAGTTTTGGAACGTGAAAAAAGGGTTTTTGAAGTTGATCCAAATTCGCAACCCGATTTAACCAATTATACTTATTTAATTCAAAAACAATTAAAACCCGAAGCCAGAAAAGATATCGTCGATTTATTAACTTCGCTGGATGTGAAACCAACGGCGATGATTGATATTTCCGACGGACTTTCTTCTGAAATATTACACATTTGCACGCAATCGAAAGTTGGATGCGATTTGTATGAGGAAAAAATTCCGCTAGATCCGCAAGTGATTGCAACCTGTGAAGAATTCGATTTAAACAGCACAACCATCGCTTTAAGCGCCGGAGAAGATTACGAATTGCTGTTTACCATTTCTCAAAATGATTTTCCTAAAATTAAAGGAAACCCGCATTTAACTGTCATTGGGCATATTACCGATGAAAGTAACGGCGTAAATTTAGTGACACGCGCTGGCCAGCAGATAAAATTGACCGCACAAGGCTGGAATGCTCTGTTGAACAGGTAGTTAAATAAAAAATCAGCAACACATAAACATAAATACTATGGGTCTTTACGATAAATATGTGTTGCCAAATGCGATAGTTTGGGCCTGCAAACAAAAATCCAATATGAAACAGCGGGAAAAGATTATCCCACTGGCCAGTGGCAATGTTTTAGAAATTGGGATTGGTTCCGGACTAAATTTGCCTTTTTACGACAAAAATAAAGTGACCCACCTAACAGCAATTGATCCATCCGCATATATTTGGAAAAAAAACAATGTAGACACCACTACGTTGGGTTTTGAATTCGATTTTATCGAAGCTTTTTCTGAGAATATTCCTACAGCTAACAATAGTTTTGATACGGTGGTAATTACTTATGCGCTGTGCACAATTCAAGATACCGATAAAGCCTTTGATGAAATAAAAAGGGTGCTTAAAAAAGATGGAAAACTGCTATTTTGCGAACACGGAAAAGCGCCTGATAAAAAAATAGTGCGATGGCAAAATATGCTCAATCCATTTTGGAAAAAAATAGGCGGCGGCTGTAATTTAAACAGAGACATTCCTTTTATGATTCAGCGTAACGGATTTAAAATACTAAAACTTGAAAAAATGTATATTCCCGGCTGGAAACCTGCCAGTTTTAATTATTGGGGAATTGCGAAAATTAAGTAATATTTTAAGTTGGCACGACAATTATTCTTTTTGATTGCATCTTTTAATAAACGAAGTTAGCACTTCAATCAGCTCATTTTTATTTTCAATATGACTCATATGACCGTCAGGAAATTCAATCACTTTTACCTTGGTGTTTTTTGTTTGGCTGATTAAGGAATCATATTCCAGCGCGGGATCTTGTTTTCCTATGACCATCTGAATTGGAAAATTTGCCGTTTTATAAATGGAAGTCTGGTTTTTTCTGATTTTCATTCCCTCTAAAGCAGCTATAATTCCTTGGGGTGAAAGTTGCAAAGCCTCCTGGGTAATTTGCTCAATTTCTTTGAGATAAATTTCCCTGTTTTTTTCAGAAAAAAGCATCGGAATTGCTGCACTTATAAAAAGTTTATGATTTTTTTTTAAGACTTTTATCGCTCGATCCCTGCTTGTTTTTTTTTCTTCAGAATCGGGCAATGCCGTAGAATTCATCAAGCACAATCCTTTAATGGCTGATGGAAATAATTTTGCAAAAGAAAGCGCCATATAACCACCCATACTGTGGCCGACAAAAGTATATTTTCGTAATTTCAAATGATTTAAAACCGCTTTCACCATATGCGCCTGGTCTTCCATGGCATGGATATAACCCAGATTTTCGGTTTTTCCATGGCCCAATAAGTCGATGCAAATTACCCTGTTTTTTTTCGACAGTTCTTGCGAAACTTCTTTCCACATCGAACTATTTTCCAAAAATCCGTGGATTAAAACTACCGCGCTGCCTTTTCCCTTTGAAGTAAAATTTATGTTGATGTTTTTATACAGCAAGTTCATAGTTTAAGAATGCCGTAAAACCTAGTTTTTTAACCCTTTTATGGCCGAAAATGCTTTATCTACCACGTTGTCTTCCACTAAAATGGTAAACTCGTTGGTGGTTGAAAGCACTTCATACAAAGAAATTCCTTCCCAGGCCAAGCGTTTAAAAAACTGGTAATACAAGCCTGCAATTTTGGTATTTTCTTTTGGCAAACCTATGGTTATCGCCGATAAATTATCCTGAACCGTGGTGCATATTTCATTTTTGTAGCTATCTTCAATCTGTTGCTTTAAGGCGGTTGTAATCAAAATATTGCTCTCGTGAACGCCACGTGTAAACGTGTAAAAAATATGCGGATCTTCCTTAATCACTTC